>CAIUHT010000032.1 GCA_903898975.1 uncultured Planctomycetaceae bacterium | reverse complement strand
TCGCACCGAGATTCGCAGAGGGCGTGGTGCAGCGGTTTGGCGTGTCGCACGCCCGGTGGTGTCGGGCGAAGCGGTGCAGGTTCCTGGTTCGGTTCCCGAGGTGGGCATGAGACATTGCGGGGCGTGGTGCATCTTTTGCCTCGTCTCCCTGTGGGTGGCGGCGACCCCGGCACGCGCCCAGGCTCCGTTGCCCGGTCGCCCGGTTCCCCTGTTGAAGCTGTTCGAAAAGCCGGGGGCGTTTCCGGAATTGACCCCGCTGGAAGGTCGGCCGATTGTCGAAGAGAGCGTGCTCTCGGAGGACGAACTGGTCGTCGGTCTGCAGCAGGGAACTCGTTCCCGCTGTTATCCCCTGCGGGTGCTGGGGGAACATCGCGTGCTGAACGATCGCCTCGACGACGCAATCGTGGTGACGTGGGACGCCGACTCAAGTTCGGCCCGCGCCCATCTCGCCCGGGTGGGGGGGCAAGACCTCACCTTCCGCTTCCAGGGCTGGGTGCAGGGAACCCTCCTGCTCCGCGACAACCAGACGGGCAGCGCGTGGTCGCATCTCACGGGCTACGCGCTCGGGGGGCCGGCTCGGGGGAGCCAGTTGACCGAGCTCCCGCTGCAGGTCACCACCTTCGCCCGCTGGAAACGCCGGTTCCCCACCAGCGATCTGCCCGTGCTCGACTACAGCCGCGGCTACCGCTCTTCGTTCCCCCGCGTCTCACTGCAACTGAGCGACGGGGCCCAGCGCAGTTTGCCCCCGGGTGATCCCCGCCTGCCTCAAGAGTCGCTGGTGCTGGGAGTTCTGCAGGGTGGGGTCGCCAAGGCGTACCCCAGCGAACGCTGGCAGGGAATCCGCACCGACCGCGTGGGGGGCCGCGATCTTGTGCTGGTCCGCGATGATGCCTGGACCACGGCGGTCTTCGAACCCCAGGTCGACGGGCAGCGCCTGGAACTGACGCTGTTGACCTTTGAAGGGGTCCCCGTCCTGGCGGCCGACGATGGCAGCCTGTTCGATTTCTCGGGGCGGGCGATCGCCGGGCCCCTGGTGGGCCGGCAACTCCCCGTGGTCAGCTCGGTCGAGGTGAAGTGGTACGGCTGGGTTGGCCTCCATCCGCAGACGCTGCTGGAAGGGCAGGCTGACCAGACGGGAGGGGAGTGCCCCCCGCTGCTGCTGCCGGCTCCGCGTCGCACCGTCACCACCCCCGGTCCCTCGACCACTCCCCGGCAAGCCCGCAAAGACCGCCGCGACGCCCGTCGCAAAAGCTCGGGCCGCTGAGTCTTCGCCACCAGGTTGAGTGAGCGTGCGTGGTGATGGTGGGCGCCGTCAGCGCACCAACCGCCGATGTCGTGCCTGAAACGTGCGACGAACGGATGATGACCGCCGCTGTCAGCACCGCTTCCGCCACGACGGGAGGCGTCGCACCCCCCGACGCCGCGACGTGCCGTGCTGGCTGGTCGGAAACGCACGACACGACAACCACGCCAGATTGGCAGGGGAAACCCCGCGAACCAGCAGCGTGGCAACCGCTGTGACGCGGGCGGGAGGCGGGAACGGGCAACCCGGCGGGGTGGCAGGCTACCATCAGGGGGCCCCGCAGGCGAGAATCGGGGCGTTCCGAGTTCAGGCCTCCTCCCGGAGTTGAGCAGTGATGAGTGGTGCGCGCGGTGGGCGTTGGTACAACGGTGCGGTGGCGGTCGCTCTCTGGGGGCTGACCCTGTGGTCGGCGACCCTCGCCAGCCTGGCGCTGGCCCAGGTGCGGCCCGGACCCTTCACCGCCCCCCCGCGGTCGGTCCGCAGTCGCACAATCGACCAGCAGCACCTCCGGCTCGAACTGCAGTTCAACCCCGCCCAGCGCGAGATGCGGGGGCGGGCGGTGCATCGGCTGAAGTTGCTCAAGCCAACGTCCGTGGTCGAACTCGACGCCCAGGCGATGACCATCGGGCGGGTCACCGTCGCTGGCGAGAGTCTCGCCGACAAACCGACGGAAGTCGCCACCCAGCACGCAGCCGATCGACTTTCGATTTCCCTCCCCCGGGAGATGCCTGCGGGCAGCGTGCTGAACCTGGTGGTCGAGTACACGGTCAGCAATCCGACCGACGGGCTGCATTTTGTGACCCCCGACCCCCACGAACCGGGGGCCCAGTCGATGCTCTGGACGCAGAGCGAGCCCGAGGCGGCGCGGTGCTGGTTTCCCTGTCTCGACTCGCCCACCGACCGGCTGACGAGCGAGATTGTCGCGACCGTCCCGGCGGAGTGGGTGGTGCTTTCGAACGGGACGCTGCAGGGCGAACCGACCAGGCAGGGGGCGAATCGCACCTGGCACTGGAAGCAGGACCAGACCCACGTCCCGTACCTGCTGTCGGTGGTCGCGGGCGACTTCGAGGTGCTCGAGCAGGAATGGGATGGCATCCCCGTCCAGTCGTACGTCCCCCGGGGTCGGATGGCCGATGCCCGCCGGAGTTTCGAAAAGACTCCCGCCATGATGAAGTACTTCAGCGAGCAGATCGGCTTCCGCTACCCGTGGCCGAAGTACGCGCAGATCTGCGTCGATGAATACAACTGGGGGGGCATGGAGCACACCTCGGCGACCACGCTCAATCTCGAGACCCTGCACGACGCGCGGGCCCACGAAGATGTGTCGAGCATCGGCCTGGTGGCCCACGAACTGGCCCACCAGTGGTGGGGCGACCTGGTGACCTGCAAAGACTGGGGCGAGTTGTGGCTGAACGAAGGCTTCGCCACCTACTTCGCCACCCTCTGGACCGAGCACGATCAGGGCATCGACGAGGCCTCCTGGGAACGCTGGAACGAGGCGGCGGGCTATCGTGGCGAAGATGCGGGTTATCGCCGGTCGATTGTCAATTACCGCTACGGCAAGCCCGAGCAGATGTTCGACAGCCACAGCTACCCCAAGGGGGGCCGGGTGCTGCACATGCTGCGCTACGAACTGGGGGACGAACTCTTCTGGCGGTCGCTCAATCTCTACCTCAACGCCCACCAGTACCGCACTGTCGAAACAGCGAACCTCCGCATCGCCATTGAAGAAGCCAGCGGCGAGGCGCTCAACTGGTTCTTCGACCAATGGCTCTATCGGGCGGGACACCCCGAGTTCCAGGTCGACTGGCGGTGGGACGAAGAACGCAAGACCGCCGTGGTCACCGTTCGCCAGACACAGACCGTCGACGCCGAAACGCCCCTGTTCCGCACCTCGGCAGACATCGAGTTGGGCTATGGCGAACGCGCGGATGTCCGCCGCGTCCATCTGACCAAGGCCGAAGAGACCCTGCATTTCCCCTGCGAACAGCGCCCCACCCGGGTCTGCTTCGATCCTGCCGACTGGATCCTCAAGACGCTCAAGACCAGCCAGTCGGTGGAGGAACTGCTCGACTGCCTGAGTCACAGTGCCCACGTCCCCTGCCGGGCCCAGGCAGTCGCCGAACTGGGCAAGCACACCGACCGCGCGGAAGTCGCTGCGGCACTGGTGGCAGCCGCCCGGGACGATCGGTTCTGGGGAGTGCGGCAAGAGGCGGTCAGGCAGGTGGCGAAGCTGGGGGGCGACCAGGCCCGTGCCGCGTTGTTCGCGGTCGCCCAGAAAGACTCCAAGGCGGCGGTGCGCCGCGAGGCGGTGAGCGCGCTGGGAGGCTTCGCCCACGCCGACACTGCGGGTGTGCTCCGCGACCGAATCGCCAACGATCGCAGCTACCAGGTGGTGGCCGAGTCGCTGCGGAAACTGCTGCAGATCGATCGGGCGAACTGCCAGGCCGACCTCCGGGCGGCGTTCCCCCAGTCCAGCCACGGCGAAGTGATCCTGCGGGCGGTGTGCGATGGGCTGGTCGAGCTGAAAGACCCCGAACTCGATGAGCGGGTGACCGCCGAGTTGGCCCAGTCGATTTCGCCCACCCGCCGGGTGGTGCTGCTGGGGGCACTGGCCAAATTGAACCCGAACGACCCCGAGGCTTTAAAACGCCTGCACGCGCAATTGCAGAGCAAGCGGCGAGAAGTGCGGCGCGCGGCCCTGGAGAGCGTGGTCGCGGTCGGGTCCCCCACGTCGGTCGAGGTGCTGGCGGCCCGCCGGGCGCAAGAGGTCTCCCCCCGGACGGTCCGCGCCTACGACGAGGCGATCAACCGCGTCAAAGAGAAGGTGCAGTCGGGCGAACGGGCCAAGGCCGAACTCGAGTCGCTGCGCAAGAAGTACGAAGAAGTCGAGCAGCGACTCAAGGAACTCGAGGCAAAGAGCCAGAAGTAGCGACCCTGCGCCCGTGCTGGCCACCGCCAGCGCGGGCTCGCCGGTCACGGGGTTCGACCAGAGACCCGGGTGCGGCTGATCACGGCGTCCGCCCAATGACGTGGTGCGCCAACTCACTCAGCGGGCTCGGGCCGGCTGGCGGGCGGGGCGAATGGATTCGACACCGGGAGGCGGTTCCGCTCCTGTTCGAGCCGGGTGGTGAGGAACTCAACCACCTTGGGGGCCTGGTGGTTGAAATAGTCCCACGAGTGTCCCCCGGCACGGGTGGTCAGATCGCTCTCGAAAGGGATGCCGGTCGAGCCCAGCTTGCCCGCCAGCCGTTCCACCCCTTCGAACCACTCGCTGTCGCCCGGGTCGCACCCCAGCCACTGATGCCGGGGCCAGTTGAGAGGATGAATCAGCACGGTCGCCGTCTCTTGCCGGGCTTCCTCGGAAGATTCGTAGAGATCATCGAGCGGGTATCCCTTCCCCACCCACTGATGAAAGTCGATCGCCGGGGCCAGGGCGGCGACCACGGGGAACAGCGCGGGCTGCTGGTACGCCAGCTTGAGTGCACCCTGTCCCCCCATGCTCACCCCCAGCAGGGCGATGGCGGGAGGGGTGGCCTGGGCCTGCTCATTCAGCCACGGAAGCACGCTGTCGAGCAGGTACCGGCGGGGGGAAACCTGCGGGTCGAACTCGTGGCAGACCCGGTCGCCCCACCAGCTCCGGCGACCATGCGGGCACAGACACCGCAGACCGTGCTGCTCGAACAGCCCGGTGTAGACCGGGTTGTCGCTCAGCGTCCGCTCACCATGCCCGTGCAAAAAGAGCACGGTGTGGCGGTGTGGGCTGGGGCGAGTCGGTTCAAACCAGTCGGCGGGCTTCCCCCCGATCGAGACGTGGTGCCAGGTGCCCATCGCGTTGCAGATCGTTCTCGCGCAGTATGCCCCGCCGCCCGTCGGCCTCGCCGGCCGCTCACTTGCCAATGCAGAACTTGCTGAAGATGCGATCGAGGATATCGTCAGTGTAGACCGCTCCCGTGATCTTGCCCAGTTCCGCCAGTGCTTCGCGCACCTCGACCGCCAGCAGTTCCTGGTCGGGTTCATGCTCGGCCAGCGCGAGCGCCCGCTCCAGGGCCTCGGCCGCCCCCCGCACACTGTCGGCGGCTCGCGCGGCGGTCGTGCCCACCAGCCACCCTCGCCCCGCCGGGTCACTCTCCAGCCGGCGGGCCACCCACTCAGCCAACTGCACCAGCGTCTCGGGTCGCCGGGCACTCACCGCCAGTTCCGCACCCTCGGCCACCCCGTCGCCCGCGGTCAACCCCCCGGGCAAATCGCACTTGGTCAGCACCCGCAACGCGCCGTCGGGACAGGTTTTCGCTGGCGAACGCCCCGCACCCCCCGGGGCCAACTGCGACGAACTGGCGCTGCGATCTTGGTCTGGCTCCGCCGACGTCGCCCGGTCAGGCATCCCGTCGCCAGGCTCGTCACCTGGCTCATCGCCGGGATGAGCGGCGGGCTCGCACCACAGCACCAGATCGGCCCGCGCCACCTGCTCGGCCTGGCGGGCCTGCGACTGCGCGCTCACTTCATCGACCGCAGTTTCCTGCCCGGCGGTGTCGACCAGCAGCACGGGGACCCCCGCCAGTTCGACTTCGACGGCGAGCCAGTCGCGGGTGGTGCCGGCCCGGGGCGAGACCAGCGCCGCCTCGCGTCCCGCCAGGGCGTTGAACAGGGTGCTCTTCCCCGCGTTGGGGGGTCCCGCCAGCACCACCCGCCACCGCGCCGACTCCCGCTGCCGGTCGCGGGCCTGTCCCGCCAACTCCCGCAGTGACTCCCGTGCCGCGCGCAGGCGTGCCGCCAGTTGGCCGGGGGTGATGAACTCAATCTCCTCATCGGCGAAATCGAGCCCCGCCTCGAGATCGGCCAGCAGGTCGAGCAGGTCGTTCCGCAGCCGGTCGAACTCCCGCGAGACCCCGCCCGCCAACTGCCGCAGGGCCGAATGCAACTCGCCTGGAGTGTCGGCGTCAATCACTCCCAGCACCGCCTCGGCCTGGGCCAGGTCGATCCGCCCGGCGAGAAAGGCCCGCAACGTGAACTCCCCCGCGCGGGCGGGGCGAACGCCCCGGGCAAACAGCTCCTGCAGCAGCAGGTCGAGCAGCACGGGCGAGCCCAGCGTGTGCAGCTCAACCATCGGCTCACCCGTGTAGCTGCGGCGGCCGGGCCAGCAATGCAAATCGACCTCAAGCGGATCGTGCAGCGGGGGCAGGCGCAGCGTGCCCGCCGTGCGCCACGCCCGCGTGCGGGTGTGCCAGGCTGTCTCGGTGGCGGAGGAATTCGTTGCGGCAGGCGCACCCGGGAACGGCCCGTCGGCAGGTTTGGCATGGGTGTCCCCCTGGGAGGGCTCTCGACCAGCGACCGCAGTCGCCGCACTGGGGGACACACACTCAGCCGAGGCAGCGGGCTGCGTACCGCAGGCCGGGGGAGCGGGGACGAACCAGTCGCGGAGCAGCGCAACCGCCTGGGGACCCGAGATCCGCACAATGCCCCGGGGGGCGGGGCCGGGGGGAGAGGCAAGAGCGGCGATGGTGTCAGTGAGCTGCCATGCGGTGGTCATGGGGGCTCATTCGCAGGTGGATGGCATGCCGCTGAAACTCGCGAAATCCCGCCTTCTCATACAGCGCCAGGGCCGGAGTGTTCCGACTCTCGACCGCCACTTCCAGCCAGCCTCGGTCGAGTTCCTCGGCCAGTTCCCGGGCCTCGGTCAACAGCCACCGACCCAGTCCCTGACCCCGGGCTTGCGGGCTGACCCCCAGGTAAAGCAGTTCGACCTGGTCGGCGACCGGACGGTCGGCCAACAGCAGGATCGCCACCGGTTCGCTGCTGCCAGGCTCGGTGTAGACCCGCCAGAGCCCGCCCGGCGATCCTGCCGACTCGGCGTGCGAGGCCAGCACATCGTGGGCGGTCCGCAAGCCGTGCATTTCGGGACAGTCGAGACTGTCGCTCTGCACCACGTCAATCGCCCGGGCGAAGAGGGCGTGCTGCTCGGGGGTGTACCAGGCGCATTGCAACGCACGCGCCGCCGGGGGAGCGTCGCCGGGCAGTTCGAGTTCGAGCAGCGGGGCCCGCAGCAGGCAGAGGTCGGCGATCCCGGGGAAGCCGGCGGCGGTGAGCCAGTGCCGTTCCTCCCGGCACGATGGTTCGAGGAAACAGACCTGGCACGAAATGGCGGTCTGATCAAGCCGGGCGGTCAGTTCCTGCAGCAGTTCCCCCACCACCTGCGAGGCGGCGGGCTCGCGGGCGTTGGCAACGGCGGGGGTCCACACCACCGCTTCCCGGCCGGGGCGGGGGACACCCAGTACGGCCCCCTGCAGATTCCCCGCGCTGTCGCGGGCGGTCAGCAGGTGCCGCAGGTCGAGTTCACCAGTGCTCGCCGACTGCAGCGCCGACGCCACCATCGCCCCCCGGCGGGAGGCGGGCCACCGCTGGTAGAGCAGTTCCAGCGCCTCGGCGATCTCGGGACCGGTGGCCGGGGCGATGTTCCAGGAGGGAACGTCGTGCCCGCGCCCGGCGGAGGCACTCACGGCAACCGGCAGCAGGTGGGCGAACAGGGGAGCGGTCCGGGGGAGCAAGCCGAGGTGACTGGCAGGCTCTGGCCCGCGGCACTCGCCCCCATCACGGCGGCGGCGGGCTCGCTGAACAGTTTCTGCAGATGCACTTCGCCGCATTCCGGGCAGGCGGGCTGTTCGCCATTGCGGACCAGGATTTCCACAACGTGACTGCAGGTTTCGCAGCGGTATTCGAAGAGGGGCATGGGCGCAGTCGGGACGGAGTCGAGGCGAAAATGAGCCGGTCCCGGCACGCACGCCAAGACCGCCCGCCGGGGGACGCACACGCTGTGAACCCCCCGCAAAGCCAATTCTGACGGGTGAGCGGCGGAAAGGTCAATTCGGGAGGAACTGGGGGAGGCTCAAACAGGCGCTCTCGCGCACGGTGGGGGCGGCTTGGTCGCCCCCGGGAGCGGGGGACTGCACCCAGGGCGGCAAGGGGTGGCCAAGCAGCACGGCAGGGCTTAAGATTTCCTCGGGACGTCTTGGGCCTGCAGACGCGGGCTGGTTGGGGCCAAGGTCACTGCCACACACCGGGGGAACCGGGGTGCTGGGAGTGTCGACCCGCCCCGGGGATTGCCTGCGGCCCGCAGGGCGCCCCCCCCGCGATGGCGGAGCGATCTGCAACGTGTGGGGCCACCCAGGCGCTCCCAGGGGCGCGCCAACAGGGCCCAGGGGTTGCCACCACGTCCCTCCCATTGAACGAGTGCCTCGGAGAGAGACTGCCATGTTTCGCCCGGTTTGCGGCGTGTTGCTGAGTCTGGCCTGCCAGACGCTGGTGTGGGGGGCCGTGAAGGCCGAGATCAAGGTCGAGAAACTGGATGAGCCGCCGACCGGGCTGTCGGCCGAGGTCGCGGCGACACTGCACACCACCGGCTATCGGGTTCACGACGCCGACGGAGTGGTCTGCGACGTCTGGTTGACGAAGAGCCTGCCCATGAAGCCCAAGTTCAAGACCAGCCTGCGGGTAAAGTATCCCCTGCAACTGGGGGCACTGGTGGGGGCGATTCGCTACCCCGAGGGTTCCAAGCCAAGCGATTTCCGCGGTCAGCCCCTGAAGCCCGGGCTCTACACGCTGCGGTACGGTCTGCAGCCTGACGATGGGAATCACCTGGGGACCAGCGACATTCGCGACTTCCTGGTGGGTTGCCCCATCGAGAAAGATGTGAACCCCGCGCGGGTGGATGATCTCAAGAAGCTCTTCAAGCTCTCGCAGGGCGCTTCGGGAACGACGCACCCCGCGATCTACCTGCTGACTCCCCCTCCCGAGAAGGTGGCCGAGCAGCCCACCGGCAGCTACGACGAAGAAAAGAAGCAGACCATTTTCGAGAGTTCGGTCCTGCTCAAAGAGGGCGAGACCGAAACCCCGTGGCCCGTGCGGATGGTGGTGCAGGGAAAGAGCGAAGGCTAGCGCATGGCTGCACCACAGCAATCACCGCAGCCAGCCCGGCGGGGGTTTCTCGAGCGGGCTGGCTGGGTCGGGCTGTTGGCCAGCGCGACCTGCCTGGCACCACTGGCCTGGCTGGGCAGCCAGCGCCTCCCCGCCGATGTCCTGGCCCTCCCGGCGGCCAGCCTGACCCCTCCCCCCGCGCAGTCTGAGAACCACCACTCCCCAGTGAGCTCTCGGGTCGGCAGTGACCCCGCGCTGACAGGGGCATTCGCCGAACGGGCATTGGCACCGCCCGTTGGGCTTCCAGCGGCAACCACCGCTGCACGGGTGGAGGTACCGCTGCCCCCCATGCTCCGGTACGAGTTGGCATCAGCCTCCCCAGCCGAGACGCAGTCGGTCCCCCCCGGCAAATCGGCCCCCGCAGCAGCCGAGAAACTGCCAGCCGAGAAATTGGCAGCCGTAAAGCCGGGGAGCGAGAAGCCGGGCGACGAACAGCCATCAGCGGCCGACAAACCCGCCACCGAAAAGCCAGTTACTGAGAAGCCAGACGCCGAAAAAGCAGCCACCGAAAAAGCAGCCGCCGAAAAACCCCAGAAGGTCTTGTTGCGGGGTGAGGTGGTGCTGCTCGCCGAGGCCTTAAGGCAGCGGGGGGTGAAGACCTATGCCGAAGAGATTGCCCAACAGGCGGTGCTGCGGACGGCGACCGGGGAGTTGATCCCGCTGGTCCCCGACTGGCGGGGCCGGGCATTCTCTCAGGACGAACGCCTGCGTGGTCGCCCCGTGGAACTGGTCGTGAATCGCCGCGTGGGCGTCCCCTGGGTCTCCGTCCTCTCGATTTACGGCCGCGATGACGCCGGCCAGCGGTCGGTGATCGATTACTGGTGCGATGTCTGCGCCATTCCGATGTACGAAATCAAAGATTGCGAGTGCTGTCAGGGGCCCATTCGGCTGCGCTTCCGTCCGCAGTCCCTCCCCCGCGACGTCCCCCCCGCAACCGAGAACTCTCCGAAATGAATTGGAACCTGAACGACCTGGCCCGTGCCGAGGTCGAGGCCCTGTTGGCCCACGCCACTCGTTCCCGGGTCGCGGTCACCCCCGTCCCCGGAGGAGGGCGGGTGGTGGATTGCGGCGTGGCCGCCGAAGGGGGGCTGGCCGCCGGTCTCGCCTTGGCCCGCGTCTGTCTCGCCGGGCTGGCCGAGGTCGCCCTCGTCCCCGGGGAATGCTTCCACACCCCCTGGCCGCAGGTGTCGGTCACCAGCGATCACCCCGTCCCTGCCTGCCTGCTCAGCCAGTACGCCGGTTGGCAGATCTCGGTTGGCAAGTACTTCGCCATGGGCTCGGGCCCCATGCGCGCGGCGGCCGCCCGTGAAGACCTGTTCCAGGAACTCAGCTACCGCGAGTCCCCCGCCCAGGTGGTGGGAGTGCTGGAAACCCGCAAACTCCCCGGTCCCGAGGTGCTGGCCTATCTCGCCGAGCGGACCGGGGTCCCGGCTGAGGGAATGACCCTGCTGGTCGCCCCCACCGCGTCACTCGCGGGGACGGTGCAGGTGGTGGCGCGGTCGGTCGAGACCGCGCTGCACAAACTGCACGCGCTGGGGTTCGATCTCTCCCGCATTCGCTCGGCTCATGGCGTGGCCCCCCTTGCGCCCGTGGCCCGCAACGACCTCGCGGGAATCGGCCGCACCAACGACGCCATTCTCTACGGGGGGCGAGTCACGCTCTTTGTGAAGGGGGACGATGAATCGCTGCGGGCCTTGGGGCCGCGCGTGCCGGCGAACAGTTCTCCCGCCCATGGCGAGAT
>CAIUHT010000031.1 GCA_903898975.1 uncultured Planctomycetaceae bacterium | reverse complement strand
CTGTGCACGGCGCCGGCCTGAGCCTGCTCTCCCACAGCAACCTGATCACCAAGGTTTACTTCCCGCGACTCATCATCCCGCTCTCGGCCAGTGGCAGCCCCCTGGTCGATTTCGGAGTCTCGAGCCTGGTCCTGGTCGCCTGGATGCTCTGGCGTGGGGTTCCCCTGTCGGCCCATGTCGCCCTCCTGCCGCTCTTCGTGCTGGGCACCCTGGTGGCCGCAATTGGCCTGGGCCTCTGGCTGGCCGCCTTGATTGTCGAGTTCCGCGACTTTCGCCACGTGCTGACATTCCTGCTGCAGATCTGGATGTTCGCCAGCCCGGTCGCCTATCCCCTCTCGATTGTTCCCGAGCGCCATCGCCTCTGGCTGGCCCTCAATCCACTCACGGGCATGATCAGCGGCTTCCGTGCCGTGCTGCTGAATCAGCCGATCGAGTGGAGCGTCTGTGCCATCTCCTTCGCCAGTGCCGCAGTGTTGCTGGCAATTGGTCTCTGTTGGTTCCAGCGGTTGGAACGGCGCCTCGCCGACATTGTCTGATCGCTCCTTCCGGTCACCCGGAGTCCTCATGTCTGTCCCCGCCATTCGCGTCACCGGCCTCGGCAAACGCTACCAGCTTGGCGCCCGGCAGACCTCCTACGGGTCCCTCCGCGAAAGCCTCACGGGGCTCCTCCGCAGCCCCTGGCGACGATTCCGCTCCCTGGCGGGGCAGGGGGCTGCCGCCGAGTCTTTCTGGGCCCTGCGCGATGTCAATTTCGAGATCGCTCCCGGTGAAGTCGTGGGAATCATTGGGCGGAACGGCGCTGGGAAATCGACCCTCCTCAAGGTCCTCTCTCGAATCACCGACCCCACCACCGGTCGCCTCGAGATCGCCGGGCGTGTTGCCAGCCTGCTCGAGGTCGGAACGGGCTTTCATCCCGAACTGACGGGACGCGAGAACATCCATCTCAATGGAGCGATCCTCGGGATGCGGCGGTCAGAGATCCGCACGAGGTTCGAGCAGATTGTCGAATTCTCGGAAGTCGGTTCGTTTCTCGACACGCCCGTCAAGCGCTACTCATCGGGCATGTACATGCGACTTGCATTCGCGGTCGCCGCTCACCTCGATCCCGAGATTCTCATTGTCGATGAAGTGCTCGCCGTTGGAGATGCCACGTTTCAGAAAAAGTGCCTGGGGCGAATGGGCGAGGTGGCCCGTGGTGGCCGGACGGTGTTGTTTGTCAGTCACAACATGCACTCGGTGACCCGTCTCTGCACCCGGGGGATCCTCATGTCGCAGGGGACGGTCGCCGCTTCGGGGCCCATCCATGGAATCGTGCAGCAGTACCTGTCCGATGGCACCCATTGCCCGGCCCAGCGCAGTTGGACTCCGGGCAACGCCCCGGGCGATGCCATCGCCCGCCTCTGCTCGGCCCGGGTGTTTCAAAAAGAGGGGCAGACCGCTCCGACAGTCGACATCCGTGAACCGATCGGCGTCGAGATGACCTACGACGTGCTTCAGTCGGGACGGGTGCTGGTCCCCAATTTCCACTTCCACAATTCCGATGGCGTCTGCGCGTTTGTCTTGTTGGGCTGGCAACATTCGCAGGCTCCCCTGGCGGCGGGCCGATACCGCAGTGTGGCCTGGATTCCGGGGAACACCCTGGCCGAAGGAACCCTCTCAGTCGGGCTCTCGCTGACAACCCTCTCCCCGGTCACAGCCCATTTCTGGGCCCCCGATTCCCTCGCCTTCGAGGTGGTCGACACGCTCGATGGAGGTTCAGCCCGGGGACCTTACGGGGGAGATTTCCCCGGCGTCGTGCGACCTGTCTGCGAATGGCAGACGCAACGCATTGCTCCGGAGGACTCCTCCAGTCTCGAACCGTCGCACTCAGCGGAAATCTGCCACTCTGTGGCGGCCTGAGGTCCCACCCTCGAGACTCGCTCCAGGCAGGCGAATACCGCCGGTTGTGGCTTACCGAAAATTGGACGGGCTCACAGAGAAGCCCATCCCAGGAGGCCGCAGTGCGTCACCGGCCGCCATTTGATTCACAGGCGTGCCCGATGGAATGCGTGTCTGCGACGGTGGGTGCTATCCCGCGCGTTTTTCAGCCGTCGGGGTGGTCACATCCGCCGCCTTCTGGACGGGGACCTCCTCCGGGAATGGCAGGACATCGGGCTCTTCGATGTCTTCATCCTCAGCCAGGTTGGCCCGCTCCCACG
>CAIUHT010000030.1 GCA_903898975.1 uncultured Planctomycetaceae bacterium | reverse complement strand
GGTGCGGCAAGACCACGCTGGTCTCGCTGATGGCGGGGCTGCTGCTGCCGACGTCGGGGTCGGTCGAAGTGCTGGGGACCGATTTGGGGACACTCTCGGGGGACGACCTCGTGCGATTTCGGGGGCGCCACCTGGGGTTCGTGTTCCAGCAGTTCAACCTGATTCCCGCGCTGACCGCCGTCGAGAACGTGGCAGTCCCCCTGTTGCTGCAGAGCGTGGGGTTCGCCGAGGCGCAGCGGCGTGCCGGTCGGCTGCTCGACCGGCTGGAGATGCGCGAGCATGCGGGGAAGTACCCCACGCAGCTTTCGGGAGGGCAGCAGCAGCGGGTCGCCGTGGCCCGTGCGCTGGTGCACGATCCGCAACTGCTGATCTGCGACGAGCCGACCGCGTCGCTCGACACCCAGGCGGGCCGACTGGTGATGGAGATGCTGCGGGAACTGGCGGACAGCCCGCAGCGGGCGGTGGTGGTGGTGACGCACGACAGCCGGATCCTGTCGTTCGCCACGCGAGTGATTCACCTGCAGGACGGGCAGATCGTGGGCTCCGACACTCCCTTGCCGCCAGGTGCTGCGTGATGATTCTCCCTTCGCGGTCGCTGTTGGCGTGGATCAGCCTGACGCTGTCCCTGGGGCTGTTGGGGACCGGGGTGTTCCTGGTGTGGAAGAACAACCCGCGGTTCCGGGTCGCGGCGACGCGGCTTCCTCCCCCGACGGCGCCCGCCTCGACCGGACCGGGGGACACGCGCAGCGTGGTGGCGGGGGTCGGAATCGTGGAGTCGGCGGGGCGCAATGTTGCGGTGGGGTCGCCCCTGTCGGGAGTGGTGGTGGCGGTGCCGGTGGAGGTGGGCGATCGGGTAACCGCCGGGACCCCGCTGATCGAACTCGACAGTCGCTCGGCCCGCGCCGCCGTGGCGGTGTCGCAGGCCGAGGTGGGGGCGCAGCGGGCGCGACTGCGGGAACTGCTGGCACAGGTGGCGAATCGGCGGGCGCGGTTGGCGTCGGCGACGGCGTCAGTCCGGCAGGCCGAGGCGGCGCTCGCCTTCGCCCAACACCAGTTGCAGCGGGTCGAGTCGCTGAGGGACAAGGGAGCCGCGACCGGGGAAGAGATTGAGCAGCGACGCCTGAACCGCGAGACCGAGGAGGTGCGGGTGGAAACAGCGCGGGCGACGCAGCTCGAGGCCCAGTCGGACCTGAGGCTGCTGGTGGGCGAGGGGGAGACGACCGCCCCCAGCGTGGCCCTGGCGGAGGCGCTGATCGCGCAGGCCGAGGCCGCCTTGCGGCGCGACCAGGTGCTGCTGGAACTGCACACCATCTGCTCACCGGGCCCCTGCCAGGTGCTGCAGATCAAGATTCGACCCGGAGAGTTTCTCCCGGCGAATCAACTGACCACGCCCGCGATTGTGGTGGGTGTCACCAATCCCCTGCATGTGCGGGTGGAGATTGACGAAGCCGATATTCCGCGGTTCGCCGACGATGCCCCGGCGTACGCCCAGGTGCGTGGGCGGACCGACCGGCAGGTCCCGTTGAAGTTCGTGCGGCGGGAGCCCCTGGTGACACCCAAGTCCAGCCTGGCGGGGGGCCAGCGGGAGCGAATCGACACGCGGGTGCTGGAAGTGATTTACTCGGTCACCCCGGAAGAATTGCAGGCGACGGTCGGACAGCTGGTGGATGTTTACGTCATCCCCCCTGGGTCAACCTTCCCCGGCAGCCAGCCTGCGCCGCTCGAAGCGGCCCCGTCGACAGCCGCTCCGGCGGAAGGTGCACAGGCCGAACCTCTCCCGGGACGAACGCGCGACAGCTCGGGCGGGTGAGCAGGGCGGGCGGGTGAGCAGGGCGGTCGGGTGAGCAGGGCGGTCGGGCCAGCAACACAGCTTAGGCCAGCCGCTGGAGGTGGCCCGGGGCGAGCCTGAGGGGTACGTTCCTGGCTGGGCGTGACGGCCCCCGAGCAGCGGGGATGGTCAGCCGGGCGGGGTCGCTTTCGGAACGCTGTCGGGCACGCCACTGGGAGTGAGCGTGAACTGCAGGAAGTACCGTTTTTCCCCCTCGATGACCGCCTCGGCCACCAGCTCGGCCCCGATGCGAACTCCCATCCGCAGATTCTTTTCGGCAGTCGTGAGATAGGCCCGCCGAAAGCCGCGGCGATAGAGATCGGAAAAGACCGCGGATCGAAAGTGGGTCACATGACCGAGGTTCCGATTCGACAGGTTGAAGGTGGCGAGAATCTCACACGCCTGCGGGCTGTGTGCGGGATGCTCGGGGGCGAAGCCAAAGGCGGCCGATTGAAACGCCTGCATGGCCACATTGACCGACAGGCAGATGCCGAGTGCACCGGCGGCGTCGCGCCAGGCGTAGATGAGCTGGTCGGCGTAGAGAATTCTCGTTGCGAGCCGCTGTGTCTCGTGGTTCCAGATCCACAGCGTCTGGATCAACCGGTTGCCCGTGACGTGGGAGAAGCCCCGGTAGAAGGCTCGTTCCCACTCGGCGATGTGAGCGGGATCTTGCAGATCGAGCAGTTCGAGATTGGGAAGGTTGTTCATCGAGGCTCGACGCGGAGCAGGATTTCGGTCCCTGGCGACAGCGAGATCTCGGCCCGTTCGGGAGGATCCCGGCTGTCGACGAGGGAGAGGCGGAACCGCTGACCCAGCTGGGTGAGTGCGGTTTTCAGTTCGAGCAGCGCGAAGGCCATGCCAATGCAGAGGTGCGGCCCTGCGCCGAAGGGAATCCAGTGCTGGGGGTTGGGTGAGTTGGTGGCGAACCGGTCGGGGCGGAACTCGAGCGGGTCGCTCCAGTGCCGGGGGGAGCGGTGCAGGCCGTACACCGAGACGATGGCCTGGGTTCCCCGGGGGATGCGATAGCCGCACAGGTCGAGATCGTGGCGGGCCACCCGCGACAGGGTGTAGACGGGGGGATGCAGCCGGAGGGTTTCCTGCAGGAACCGTTCGGTCATGGGAAGTTTCTTGAGCAGTTCGAGACTGAGGGGTTGGTCGGCGGGGAGGGCATCGACCTCGGCGTGCCAACCCGCGGCGAGTTCGGGATGCCGGGCCAATCGCCAGACGGTCCAGGCAAAGGCGGCGGAGGTGGTCTCGAAACCGGCGACGAACAGGCTGCGCAGTTCATCGATGAGTGCCGCGGTGGGAAGTGGGCGACCGGTGTGGGCTTCGTGGAGAGAAGCGAGGGCGGCGAGGAGATGACCCTGCTCCCCGGCGGCGGGAGAGGACGCCGACCGGATTTCCTCGGCCAGCAGGTCGTGCAGGTAGCGGGCCGCCGAGAGGAGGTCGCGATTGACCCGGGTGGGGACCCAGAACGGGAGACTGAAGAGTGAGATGTTGCGTTGCCGAATGCGCTGCGTGCCCGTGTGGATGAGTTCGGACAACCGCTCGATCTGGGCTGGGGGGAGAGCGTGAGAGAGCAGGGTCTGGGCCATCACGGTGATGGTGAGGGTGCGGGCGGCGCGACAGAGTTCGATGGCCCCCCCGGCACGGGCGGTGTGAGCCCACTGGTCGAGCAGGCCCTGCATGACCGACTGCGTGGTGGCGACGACCTGTCGCAGTCGGTCGGCTCGAAACAGTGGATTGAGCAGTTGGCGGCGCTCGCGCCAGCCGGGGCCATCGGTGACCAGCAGCCCGGGGCCGACCACCGCTTCGATGTTGCGGTACTGCCTTCCGCGGACGAAGTCGGCGGGGCGATCGAGAATTTCGCCGATCGCGACAGGATCGGTCACGGCGAGAAACTGGCGGCGGAGGATGCGGAAGCGGGCCAGCCCGCCGTGCTGCTCGGCCAATTCGGCCGGGAACCGGTGGGGGGCGGCGCGAAACGCGGCGAGGCTGCCGGTGACGAGGTCGCCACGATGCGACGGCAGGGAGTGGAACGGGGCGGTCATGCCGGTGGGGCCATCTCGCGGGGGCCCGCCGGCTGGGTGAGTTCCGGCTGGGGGCGTACCTCACGCTTGAGCGGCTCGAGTTGCAGCGTCTCGGCGATGTAGGCGTCGTCGAGTCCCGCCGCGGTCTCGAGCAGTTCGTGCAGCCGGCGGGCAAAGGCAACGACCGGCATGCCATCGAGCACATCGTGGTCGATCGCACCACTGACGTGCATGAGTTGGGCGAGAACGGGATTGCCCTGGGCGTCGGGGAGAAACCCGGGGGCGACCGTCCCCGCCGCCAGCGTGAGGGTGCCAAACTGGGGGGGGAACCCGGCGAAGGGAAACCGGACGGGCAACTGCAGGTTGGTCAGCTGCACGTTGCCATACAGTTCGCGGAGACGGAAGGGGTTGTTGAGCGCCCGCCGCAG
>CAIUHT010000029.1 GCA_903898975.1 uncultured Planctomycetaceae bacterium | reverse complement strand
TGGTAGAACGATGGTCGGGCAGAACGACGGTCTGGCAGAACGAACCAAGCCCGGCGGAGCGTTCCGCCGGGCCTGGGTTTCGAGTCCCGCGACCAGGCTCTCAAACCACTCCCCGTGGGGGTGCGAGAGCTGGTCAAACTGGGGAGTTGGCGGTTAGCCAATCAGTTCCTTGATGGCGGTGCCACCGTCGGCGAGCTTCATCGGCCGGCCGTTCTTCGAGGTGTGGACGATGTTGTTGGGGATTCCCAGGGCGTGGGCGGCGGTCGCCCAGATGTCGCCCGGGAGGTAGCTCTGCGAGGCACACTGGATGCCGTCGGCATCGGTCGCCCCCACAGCCACGCCCCCGTTCAATCCACCGCCGCCAATCATGACCGACCAGCTGGCCGCCCAGTGATCGCGACCGACGTCCTGGTTGATGCGGGGCGTGCGTCCGAACTCGCCCATCCACACGATGACCGTGTCTTTCAGCAGCCCACGCTGCTCGAGATCGGTCACCAGGCCCGAGATCGCCCGGTCGATGACCGGCAGCTTCTGCGTCTTGAGGTTGTTGAACACCCCCTGGTGCAGGTCCCAGCCGCCGAAGTCGACTTCGACGAACGGGACGCCGTTCTCGACCAGTCGGCGAGCCATCAGGCAGCCCATGCCGAACGGGTTGCGAGCCCCCATGCCCATCTGGCCCCCCGCGGCGTTCGCCCCGGTGCCGCAGTACATGGCGACGGTTTCGGGAGTCTCTTCGGTCACCTTGAAGGCCTGCATCTGCTGCGAGGTCATCAGGTTGACCGCCTTCCCGTAGACCTGCTGGTGGTCCTTGGGGAGCTGGCTGCGGGTGCTGGCGATGAAGTCGGTTTCCACCGACTTCAGCATCGACAACCGCTGCTCGAGCCGCTGCTCGCTCATCTCGCCCGGCTTGAGGGCGTTGCGGATCTCACCATTGTTCCCGACCACGAACGGGGCATGCATCATCCCCAGGAAGCCGGGGCCCATGCTCGGGCCGCCAATCGACACGAACGAGGGAATCTCGAGCCAGTTCCGCTTCGCCCCCAGCTCGTAGCTGACGACCGAGCCGAACGTGGGGTGCACCACCGTCGGATTCGGCACGTAGGCGGTGTGCATGTAGTACCGCCCGCGACCGTGATCGGCCTCGCGGGTGCTCATCGAGCGGACCACCGACAGGTGGTTCATCACCTTCGCCGTCTCGGGCATGTGCTCGCTGATCTGCAGGTCGCCCGAAGTCGAAATTGGCTTGAACTCGCCCCCGTTCTTCGAACCGGGCTTCAAGTCCCAAATGTCGATCGTGGGGGGACCGCCGCTCATCCACAGCAGGATGCACGACTTGTTGTTCTTCTTCAGCTCGGCCGCGTTCGCCTCGATGTTCTGCAGAAACTGCAGCCCGGGAACCAGCGTGGCCCCCGCCGCCAGGTGCGTCAGGAAGTGCCGGCGGGACATGCCCGACGGAGTGTGCAGCAGATTCACGCTCATGGTTCTTACCCGAAAGGGAACACGGTTCAAGACGCTGGGGGCCGACGGTTGGCTCACCCGGAATTTTATCACACCCCGGCACACAACCGGAGCGAGAGCGAACACACAGTCTCAACGCGGGAGCAACTCAACCGGCCACACCACACCGCAACCAGCCTCGCTCCCGTCCCCCCGCAGGCTCACTCGCCCGCCGGCGGTCATCTCACACCCGCTGCACCAGTCCTAGTGCACCAGGATGAACTCGTTCGAATTCAGCAACGCCCAGTACAGGTCCTGGTACGCCTCGAGAGGCGACTTGGCCCGCTTCAGAATCTGGCTGGCGGTCTTGATCTCCTTCGCCGACGGTACTCGCGAAAGCGTCGCCAGGTACAACTGCTTCGCCTTCTCGGCCGGGTTTCCGGTCGAGGTCAGCACCGAGTTCAACGTGCTCCCCTGGGCGGGCTTCAGTGCGTTCTGCACCAGCTCGCCATTCATCATCATGAGCGCCTGGGGAATCGTTCCGTCAAATGTCGTCGACTCGTCGTTCTCGTCGGTGCCGAAGGTCTGCACAAACTGCTGCAGCCACTGCTGCCGACGGGTCTCGGCCTGGTCCCAACCCCCACCCGCGCGATGGGCGTTCGTCGCCACCAGCAGCGAATCGTACAGCTGCTCCACCGTCATCGACTTGATGTAGAGATGACTGAACATCGGGGTCTCCCCCGCGGCGGGATCGTCCTTCAGGTTCCCCTCATTGAACCGGCACGTCAGGTTGTACGCCTCGGAGTTGCAGATCCAGCGGATCAACTGCTTCAGGTCGTAGTTCGACTTCACCAGCTCCCGCGCCATCCGCTCCAGCAACTCGGGGTGAGACGGAGCCTTGTGCGGTCCCATGTCGTCCACCGGCCGGGTGAACCCGTAGCCGAAGTACTGCCCCCACATCCGGTTCACAATTGCGTCAGCCAACTGCGGCTTGTCGCCATCGACAATGATCTTCGCCAGCTCTTTCCGCCGGTCGGTTCCCATCTCGGGACCCACTTCGACGTTGTTGAACCGCGGGTAGGCCACTTCCATCACGCCGTTGCGGCGTTCGAAGTAAACCGGACCTTCGAAATCGGACGGGGCCAGCTCGAAGTAGGCGAAATCCATCCGCCCGGTCTTCTCGTTGTACTCGCGGTGCTCGATCCGCGTGATCTGCTTGAAGAAGCTGTTGAACTCCCAGAACGAGTTCTGCTTCCAGTCGTTGAACGGATGGTTGTGGCACTGCGTGCACTGCACCTGGATCCCCAGGAACAGCCGGGCACTGATCGCCGTCGCCGGGACCGCCCCCTCGTTCAGGTGCGACAGCAGGAAGTTGGTCGCCCCGTTCTCTTCAAAGTGCCCCTCGGCGGTCAGCAGATCGACCACAATCTTGTCCCAGCCCCGGTTCTTTCCGAACGAGGTGCGCAGGAACTTCTGCAACGCCGGCCGACTGATGTTCTGCGGCGTCGCCCGACCAATCAGCAGGTTCGTCCAGATGGTGGTCATCTGGCGGACGTAGCCCGGGTCTTCCAGCAGCTTGTCGATCAGCTTCGACCGCTTGTCGGCCGACTTGTCGGCGAGAAACGCCTCGACCGTCTCCAGATCGGGGATATGCCCCACAATGTCGAGATGCACCCGCCGAACCCACTCGGCGTCATCGGCGACCGCCGACGGCACCATGCCATTCTCGGACCAACCCTTCCGCACCTGCTGATTGATGAAGTCAATCAGCTCGCGGTATGACCCTTCGTAACCAGTCGAGTACGGAACCTCGGACAACGACCCCTTCGCATCCGGGGCCG
>CAIUHT010000028.1 GCA_903898975.1 uncultured Planctomycetaceae bacterium | reverse complement strand
TGACAGGCGGAATGAGTCTTCCCCGGGGGCCAGTTCGAGTGCCGCGAGGTATTTTTCCTCCGCCTCGGCCGGGGCGCTCGATTCCAGCCGCGCCGCCTCGGCGGCGAGTTTCTGGGCGGGAGTGGCCTGAAATTTCCCCAGCCGTTCCCGCAGGGCCGCTTCCGGGAGCAGCCCATTGAATGCGTCGGCGATCTGCCCGTTGCGCAGAATGAAGACGGCGGGAATGGACTGGACCTGGAAGTACCCGGCCAGCCGCTGCTGTTCCTCGACGTTCACCTTGACCAGCTGCAGTTCGCCCCCCGACTCGCCGACGATCTTCTCGAGCAGCGGCGCCAGTTGTCGGCAGGGGGCACACCACTCGGCCCAGAAATCGATCACCACGGCCCGCTGGTGAGACTGTTCGAGGGCCACCGATTCGAAATTCTCCTCGGTCGCATCGACCACGGAGGGGGTAGCAGGCTGGATTTCGAACGCTGACATGGGCAGGGTCTGGTTGTGGGGCGCAGGAGGGATAATCCGAATCATCCCTCCGCAAAGTGTGACATCTTGGACCGCGAGTCTAACAATAATGCCAGGGAGGGCCAACCGGCCGACTTTGCCGACGGACTCGTTGGCCCCTTGGGCTCGAAACTGAGATTCCGCCTGTCATCTGGTCGATCTCCCTTGCAGTCCCCGTGCCACTGGCTTGTCCGTCAGACAGGCTGACGACGCGCGACACCGCCCCCCCCGTGAACCTGTCGACCGCAGGCCACAGCAAGGCAGTCGAAACCTGGTTCTCATTCAGTCGATCTACCCTGGCCCCCGCAATCTCGACTGCCGGGGGCGATTAGAGCGGGGTGGAATCAACCATCTCGCGACTCTTGACCCCCGTCCTGGGCGACATTTGATGCCTGCCTCACCAACCAACACCAGCCCCGCGAAGCCTTCGGCTCTGCTGCTGGGAGTCTGCGGTGCGGGGATGCGGTCGCTGGCCGAAGTGCTGTCGGACGAAGGCTGGCAGCTTTGGGGAACCGACCGCGCGGCGACTCCCGCCGACCGGGAGTGGTTGCAGTCGCGGTCGATTACCTGGTTGAGGTTGGAAGAGATTGGCTCACTCGCCCGGCCGGGGCGGGAAGTGATCTTCAGCCCTTCGATTCCCGAACAGGAACCGCACCGGGTCGCCGCCCGCGAGGCAGGGTTCACCCAGCGATCGCTCACAGAATTCCTGGGCCTGCTGATGCGGGGCCGCCGCACGGTGTGCGTGGCGGGCACGCACGGCAAGAGCACAACCACCGCCCTGGTGGGCTGGGTGCTGCAACAGGCAGGGCTGAACCCCGCGGTGTTTTTGGGCGCGCAACTGCGGGGGAGTGGTCGGAGTGGCTGGTCGGGAGGGGGCGATCTGCTGGTGGCCGAGAGTTGTGAGTACCGCGGTCACTTTCTGAATTACTCGCCGCACTGGGCGTGTCTGCTGTCGGTCGAGCCCGACCATTTCGACTGCTTTCCGGACCGGGAGTCGGGCCTGCAGGTGTTCGCCCAATTCGCCGCTCAAGTGCCTCGCGAGGGATGTCTGATCATCGACAGCCTGGTGGGTTCGGCGGCTGACTGGTCTGGCGGCGGGGCCAGTCGAATCCAGGTGAGCGGCCTGGAACCCGGGTGCGACTGGCGCGCGTTTGACTTGGTCGAGGGGGGCGCACAGAGCGAATTCTCGGTGAGTGCCGAGGGCCGCTTGTGGGGCCGGGTGAGGCTGCCACTCCCGGGGCGGCACAATGTGCGGAACAGCCTCGCCGCCCT
>CAIUHT010000027.1 GCA_903898975.1 uncultured Planctomycetaceae bacterium | reverse complement strand
GTGTCGAGGGTCGCAGTCTTTGCCTGATCCCTGTTTCCGCCGACCCAAATCTCGGCCGATCCCTGGTCTCCACCGCTTGATCGTTCCGCCTGATGGTTCCGCGAGGCCAGTCGGCGCGATGACGACTGGACGCCCCTCCCGGTTCCCACGCCGTCGGTCGGACGCAGATCGATTCCCGCAGGCCTGTTCGGGAGGGGGTGACCCGATTGCTCTCCCGGATGCACGCCCTGAAGTTTCTCAACGCGCCCCAGGGCTGTTTCGTGGTCGGCCGGGGCGCGTGGAACGAACGGAACCTTTTCCCTTCGTGGCAATGCATTGGCGGTCGGGCTAGACTGGCTGCTTCGAATTGCCACACACAGGAACGCAGCTGTCTGCCGATGAGTGAGAAACTGGTTCGGGTTGGGCTGATTGGGGCGGGAGCGAACACCAGGCTCCGCCACATTCCGGGTTTTCGGGCGCTGACGGGGGTGGAACTGGTCGGGGTTGCCAACCGCACCCCGGCCTCGTCCCAGAAGGTCGCGCAGGAATTCGGCATTCCCAAGGTCTATCCCCACTGGCAAGACCTGCTGGCCGATCCCCAGGTGGATGCCGTCTGCATTGGGACGTGGCCCAACCTGCACTGCGAGATCACCTGTGCGGCACTCGCGGCGGGGAAGCATGTGCTGGTGGAAGCCCGCATGGCCCGCAACTCGGCCGAGGCCCACCAGATGCTGGCGGCCGCCCAGTTGCGTCCCGGGCTGATCACCCAGGTGGTCCCCAGTCCGTTCGGGCTGGTGCACGACAAGTTTGTCCGGTCGCTGATCGACGAAGGCTACATTGGCGATCTGCGCGAGCTGGTGGTCATTGGTGCCGACGATTCGTTCTGGGACTACACCGAGCTGCTGCACTGGCGACAGGAAGCGGAACTCAGCGGGGTGAATGCCCTGACGTTGGGAATTCTGCATGAGACCGTCTCGCGGTGGGTCCCGGCGACCACGCGAGTCTTCGCCCAGACCAAGATCTTCGAGTCGACGCGGCCCAGCCGGGAAGGCAAGGGGAACGTCGACGTCTCGATTCCCGACAGCATCCAGATTCTGACCCAGCTGTCGGGCGGGGCCCGGGGGATCTACCACTTCAGCGGGGTCGATCTGTTCGGCCCGGGGAAGCAGATTCATCTGTATGGTTGCCGGGGGACGATCAAGTACCGCGTCACCCCCGAGGAAGAGATCATCGAGTGTGGGCGGGCGGGCGAGCCGGGCCTGAAGCGGGTGGAACTCCCTGCCGACAAGCGGGGGGCCTGGCGGGTCGAGGCGGAGTTTGTCACGGCCATCCGCGGTCTCGAGCGGGTCTCCCGGACCGATTTCGCCACCGGGGTGCGGTACATGGAGTTCACCGAGGCGGTGGCCCGCAGTGCCGCACTGAACCAGCCGGTCGACCTGCCCCTCAAGGCCCTGGGCTGAGCCTGTTTCGGGGAACCGCGCGACTGGCCCCACCCACGACGGTGTGCCCGTTCCGTCGCTGTTTCCCCCCCCCTCCCCATTCTCACCAGACACCCTCCCGGTCCCTGGCCACTGGCCAGCCCCGATTTTCCAGCCCCGATTTTTGCAACGACGGAAAGTCCACACCCCATGAAGATCCTGATTGTCGGCCAGGGAGGTCGCGAACACGCCCTGGCCTGGAAAATCCGTCAAAGCCCCCTCGTCAAAGAGATCTTCTGTGCGCCGGGGAATGCGGGGACGGCCCTCGAGGCGGTCAACGTCGACATCGCCGCCACCGACATCGAGGGGCTGGTCAATTTCGCCCGCAAGCAGAAGATCGACCTCACGGTGATTGGCCCCGAGGCCCCGCTGGTGGCGGGCCTGGCCGACATCCTCGACAAAGAGGGGATGCGCGTCTTCGGTCCCAGCAAGCAGGCGGCCGAACTCGAAGGGAGCAAGGTCTTCGCGAAGGATCTGCTGCGGACGGCGGCGATTCCCACCGCGGAAGCCCAGGTCTTCTCCAACGCGCAGGCGGCGGAAGCGTATGTCGAGGGGCGGGAAGAGACCCGGCTCGTGGTGAAGGCCGACGGTCTCGCCTCGGGGAAGGGGGTCTCGGTCTGCCAGAACAAGGAAGAGGCTCTCGAGGCGCTGAAGCGCATCATGCGGGCCCGCGAGTTTGGTGATGCCGGGGCGCGCGTGGTGATTGAAGAATGCCTCGACGGGGAAGAAGCGAGCATTCTCGCCCTGACCGATGGCGAGACGATTCTTCCGCTCGAGACCGCCCAGGATCACAAGGCGGCCTACGACGAAGACAAGGGGCCCAACACCGGGGGAATGGGGGCCTACAGCCCCGCCCCGCTGATCAGCCCCCTGCTGATGGACAACATCATCGGGCAGATCCTCGTGCCGGCCGTCCACGCGATGAAACGCCGCAACCGCCCGTTCCGCGGCATCCTCTATGCCGGGCTGATGATCACCCACCAGGGTCCCAAGGTGCTCGAGTTCAACGTGCGCTTTGGCGATCCCGAAGCGCAGCCGCTGCTGATGCGCATGAAGTCAGACATCGTCCCGGTGCTGCTGGCGGCCTCGGAAGGCCGGCTGCGCGAGGTCGATCCCATCACCTGGGATCCGCGTCCCTCGATCTGTGTCGTGATGGCGGCGGAAGGTTATCCCGGCAACTACCAGAAGGGGCAGGTGATCCGCGGGCTCGAAGAGGCGGCCCGCGTCGAGGGGGTCAAGGTCTTCCATGCCGGGACCGAGCTGAAGAATGGCGAGGTGGTCACGGCTGGTGGCCGTGTGCTGGGAGTGACCGCCGTCGGGGACCGCCTCAGCGACGCCAAGCTGCGGGCCTACCAGGCGGTGAAGCTGATCCGCTGGCCGGGGGCGTGGTGCCGTCACGACATTTCCGACAAGGCCCGCCAGTACCTCAACGAGTAGCCTGCACGCCGTGCTTCTCTTCGCGCCCCACCAATTGCCCCGGAGAGGCCGATGATCCTCGTGGCCGGTCTCTCGCCGGCATGGCAGCAGATCGCGCAGCTCGAACGCCTGCAGCTGGGCGGGGTCAACCGCGCCCAGGCGGTCCACTGGTGCGCGTCGGGCAAGGTGCTCAACGTCGGGCTCGCCCTGCAACGGTTGCTGCAGTCCACCGACGGTGCCGCCGATGTGCAGGTCGTGTCGGTGGCGGGGGGACCGGCGGGGGAAGAACTGCGTGCCGGGTGCGCCCGGCACCGCCTGCCGGTGGAATGGATCGCCACACGCGCGCCGACACGTGTCTGCACGACACTGCTCGATGCCGAATCGGGACGGACGACCGAGGTGGTCGAGAACGCCCGGCCCATCGAGCCGTCCGAGCTGGCGGCATTCGAACAGGTGTTCGCCCGCTGGGCCCGCTATGCCTCGGTCGTGGTGCTGGCCGGTTCGTTTCCAGCCGGGACCCCGGTCGACTTCTACGCCCGCCTGATGCGGCAGACCCGGGCCACCATCATCGTCGATGCGCAGGGTCCCCCGCTGCTCGCCTGCATCGCCGAGCGCCCGGCTGTCATCAAGCCCAACCGCGAAGAGTTCGCCCGAACGATGGGGACATCCATTGACACTGCGGACCAGTTCGGGGGGGCCCTGGCCGACTGTCACGCCCGCGGGGCGCAGGGGATCGTGATCACCGGGGGGGCGGGTCCGGTCGTCGTCTCGACCCCGGGGCGAATCCAGGAACTGCAGCCGCCGGCGGTGCCGGTGGTCAACCCGATCGGCAGCGGCGACTGCCTGGCCGCCGGTCTGGCCTGGGGACTCGCCCGGGGCTGGTCCCTGGTCGACAGTACCCGCTGGGGAGTCGCGGCCGCGGCCGACAATGTCGCGCAGCTGCTGCCCGCCGACATTGATCGCGTGCGTGTCGGCCAACTCTGGAACCAGGTGACCTGTCTCTCCCACCCCTCCGCGTCGACCGCCACTGCGTCGAACGCCTGAAGGCCCCACGCCCGACCCCAATCCAACCCCGTCCGCACACCGGGTTCCCGCACCCCGCCCATTGCCGGTGCCCATCCCCGGCACCCATCACAGTCGCCCAACCCGGTCGGCTGCCAGACACAAAAAAACGGCGGCGAGTTTCGTGCGAAACTCGCCGCCGTCCAGGAATCTCTCTCGCACCGGCTCAACCAACGGGTTGAGTCGAGCCGAGGGGCGTTGCGTCAGGCTACTTCTTTTCGGCTTCCAGGTAGACCTTCACCCCGCACCCCTTGAGGGCCTCGATCTGGGCGGTCTTGGCCGCGTCATTGAGCGGGTTGCCAATCAGGTACAGCCGCAGGAACGGGGCAAACCGCTTGTCCCCCGCGCTGTCTTTCTTGCACGCCTCGACCAGCGGGCCCAGGTCGGCAATCTGGTTCTTCTCGAGCAGCAGCAGCATCCGCGGAGCGGCCGCCGCGAACGGAGCCAGGTTTGAAATCTGGTTCTCCGACAGCTTGAAGGTCATCAGGTTCGGCACCAGCGGGGCCAGCGGCGCGACGTCGGTCAACTGGTTGCGCGCCAGGTCGAGCGACGACAGCTTCTTCAGGTTCGCCAGGGGAGCCGCGTTCGCAATCTTGTTCCCGGCAATGTACAGGGCCGAGAGCTTGGGGAGATCGGCCAGGGGGTCGACCGCCGTGATCTGGTTGTCCGACAATTCGACAAACTGCAGCGCCTTGATGTTCGCCAGCGGGGTGATGTCGACGATCTTGTTCTTCGACAGGTCGAGCGACTGCAGGTTCTTCAGATCCTTCAGCTGGTCGACCTTCTCGATTTCATTCCCGGCCAGGTTGATCAATGCCAGGTTCGGGCACTTCTCCAGCCCCGACAGGTCCTTGATCCCCTTGTTGCGCCCCTCGAGGATGAAGACTTTCTTCAGGTCGTCTTCGGTCAGGTCATCGGGCTTGTCGCGCTTCTCGAAGACCTGCTGCCGGACCGCCGCTTCGAGCGCCTTGTCGGCAATCGGACCCGCCGCCGAAACCTCGGCCGCGAAGCCTCCCACCGAAACCGCCAGAACGGCAAACCGCAGGCACGCCGACAGATGGAACCGCTGCATTGTCACTCTCCTCCAGGTGCGAAGCGAAGTTGCGATCCCCGCCGGCCCCACACCCCCGTGGGGAATGCATGGATCGACGTCGATCTGTCTCCGCAGTCTATCGGGGGGTGAAAGGCGCTGTCAAAACCACGCGCCCCGCGCCCATGGGCAGCCCCCCCAGCCGCTTACTGCTGCGGCGGTTTCTCGGCATTTTTCAGCCGTTCCCGCAGCTCTTCGTTTTGCTTGCGCAGCGTCTCGACCTCGGCCTGCAACTGCTCGGCCGCCCGCCGCCTGGCCTTCAGCTTCTCAATCGCCTCATCCAGCGCCTTGACCGAGCGGGGCCGCACTTCCTTCCCCCGGCGTTCTTCCAGCGCCGCGATCGAGCTGCCATCCCCCACCGCCACGACGGCGTCAATGGCCGCCCGACGCACTTCCCGCCGCTTGTTGTCGAGCTGGGCGTGCAGTTGCCCGATGATCTGCGTGTTCCCCGGATTCAGCCGGGCCAGCGCCCCCAGCAGCACCACCCGCCGTTCAGGTGAGACGGGGCCACTCAAGAGCTGGGCGATGCGGTCGGCCGAGGTTGGTTCCTTGAGGTCGATCAGCCCGTCGCAGGCGGTCCGCAGCAGCGTCTCGCCGTCGCTGGGCTGACCGAGGGCCGCCAGCAGCCGGTCGCGCACGTTGTCGCGATCGAGCTTGGTCAGCCCCCGCAGGGCGGCCGACGCGGTGTGGTACGACTGGTCCTGGTCGGCCACCTCCCGCAGCGTCGCCACGACTTCGGGGCCGGTGAAATTCGCCAGGCCGTTGACCGCTTCACGGCGGACAATCGCCTTGGGGTCATTCCGGGCGATGTGCCGCAGGGTGTCGCGCACGTCGTCTCCCGCCAGTTTCCCCACCAGCCGGACCGCTTCGAGGCGGACGCCCCAGAACGGGTCGTGCTGGGCGGCGTGGCGCAGGGCGGCGGCAATCGCCGGTTCATCCCGCTTCTCGGCCAGCCCGGCGACCGCCTGCACCCGGGGCATGAGGTACGGGCTGTGGGCCAGCTGGTCGAGCCATTCCTCCTGGCTCTTGGTGGGGGTCAGTTTCTTGAGAATCCAGTCGGCCGGGTCGAGGCAGACCCGCGTCGGGGGGACGGGGGCGGGGAAGTGATACGTTTCCTCGGCCTTGGTGATCTGGATTCGCTTGAGCTGGGGGTCGTTGGGGAAGGCGAGTTCGAGCTCGGCCGACGTCCGGAACAGCGGGGTCAGCTCATCGACCTTCTGCGTCTGCCTGATGGTGACCTTGAGATCCTGGGCGGCGGCATCGTGCGCCCATTCGACGGTGAATTCGGGATGGCCGCCGTGGTGGATCCACTGGTCGAAGAACCAGTTCAGTCCCTGTCCGGTCGCCTCTTCGATGGCGAACCGCAGGTTGGCGGTCTCGACGGTGCGGTACTGGTTGGCCTGGGCGTAGACCTGCATGGTGCGCCAGAAGAGGTCGTCCCCCAGTTCGTACCGCAGCATGTGCAGCACCCGGCCCCCCTTGGGGTACGAGTGCGAGTCGAACATGACCATCGGGTTGTCGTAGCGATAGTTGACGATCGACCGGCGGTAGTTGGCGTCTTCGCCGATGTAGGCCTGCGCCTCGTTGTGCCGTTGCCACGTCGCCTCGTCGAGTCCCTCGTCGTGTTCGGTCCAGAGGGTGGCGAAGTAGGTGGCGAAGCTTTCGTTCAGCCAGAGTTCGCCCCAGTCTTTGCAGGTGACCAGGTCGCCCCACCACTGGTGGGCCAGTTCGTGGGCCACGAGGTTGACACTCGACACGTCGAGATGGGCCCGGGC
>CAIUHT010000026.1 GCA_903898975.1 uncultured Planctomycetaceae bacterium | reverse complement strand
TGTGAGGCGTCATGGGGACTCTGTGGATTGCCATCCACAGTCAGCACCACATCATCTCTTTTCCAGCGGAGCGCCTCGGTGGTCAGATTTGCGACGACAATTCGTGTGACAAGAAAGCGGTTCTGGCCGTTGGGCCCAAATCCGAAGAAGATCTGGCTAAGTTGTAGGGTGTCGAGGGCGGTGAGAATCCGTGGCCGATCGGCGGGTTGGACGGGATTAGCCTTCCACTTCTCCAACACCTCGCGATCGGCTGGGGAAAAGAGAGGGGCCACCTCTTCGAACTTGATCTCCTGAGGAGCATTGACCTGCTGCTGAGGGGGCTGGGTTGGTGACTGTTGTCCCGCCTGCGGCTGGCCATTTTGGGGTTGCGAACGAGCCACCATCGGGCAGACGAGCGCGAACATCAAGCCCACAAAGCAGAACCAGGGCGATCTTCCTACAGATGGGCCATGTTCGAGAGACATGGATGGGAATGACCCAGGTCGGGCGATCAAAGTGAACGAAATCATGGAGGAGTCCACCTGCGAGAATCGCCCGGCCATCCGCCGCGCTAGACCTCGAATCCAGAGTTAGACTAGTCTATCGCACTCATCGCCCTTGGCCAAGGAGGCTTCAGGATGTCCACTCCCCTTCCCATTGCCAATGCGGAGGAGCCGAATGCGCGGGCAATCCGGGAAGCGCGAGGGGCTCGCAGTGTTGTCGATCCGACCCGCCCAGCGGCCTTTTTCTGCGAACCTGAAGCGTCGGCCCAAGGCACGGTCGATCAGGTTGCCACGCTCTTCCTCGTGAATCGGGAGTGCCCCTTCACGTGCATTTATTGCGATCTCTGGAAGCAGACCACAGTCACGGCGGTTACGGTAGCCGAGATCCTCGGACAAATTGACCTGGCGTTGGCAGCCCTTCCGGCGGCACGTCACATCAAACTGTACAACGCGGGGAACTTTTTCGACCGGCAGGCAATTCCCGTCGAAGCTTGGCCAGGCATTGCCCAGCGCGTCTGTGGTTTTGAGACGGTCATCGTGGAAAACCACCCCCAGCTGCTGGGGGAGGGCTGCCTGCGCTTCCGCGATCTGCTCCACGAGGCCTGGGCCCACGGACCAGTTATCCTAAGCGCCCAAGCGGCGAGGGTCAGATCGGGTGGCCCAAGCAAGAAGTGGTCGCAGCACCAGAGACGCCGACACGAACTTGTGCAGCAAGAAAGCGCTGCTGGCTCAGCCGAGCGAGACGGAAAGCCGTTTGCGAAGTATTTTCAGCAAAACTCTGCGCTAGAGCGTTCTCAGGCGAGTACCGAGGCCGCTTCCCAATTAACAAGTGAGACACCGGAGGTCCATTTACCAGTCGCGACCCCGGCTCGCGAGAAGCTGGAAGACAAAGACGCAATCGCATCACCAGAAGGGTCGGCTTGGCCGGCCCAGCCACCCGCCCTCGAGGTGGCCATGGGGTTGGAGACAATACATCCCGAGGTCTGGCCCCGCTTGAACAAGCAGATGACCCCCGAGGACTTTCGACGGGGCGTAGAATTTCTCCGAAAAGAGGAGATAGAAGCCCGGGCCTTTGTGCTCCTGCAGCCTCCGTATATGCCAGCCGGCGAAGCGGTGGATTGGGCCTTGCGTAGCGTGGAATTCGCATTCGACGCAGGTGTGCGGGTGGTGACGGTGATCCCGACCCGGGGGGGAAACGGGTGGCTCGAACAACTCGCAGCCCGGGGGGAATTCTTTCCCCCCACGCTGGCGCAACTGGGTGAAGTGCTGCGTCGGGGACTGGCTCTGCGTCGCGGTCGGGTGTTTGTCGATTTATGGGATGCCGAAAGGCTTTCTCCGGGAGGAGTCGACGCAGGGTTCGACATCGAACTCTTGAAACGTTGGAATCTCACGCAGGGCTTCTGACTTTGGTGAGAGATTGAGCGGTAGGTCGAGCGACAGCCGAGGAGGGTGATTCAGGGACCAGCGACGCGACTGGCAACGCGACCGGAGAAGGGGGAAGGGTGGCGATTTCCGCACGAGTCGACTTGTATTCACCAAAGACAGAATCGAGAATGACCGGCGTACCGGGACAGGGGAGTGGCTTTCCGGGGTGGGGCCCTGCACAGCTTGTCACGAATTGAGAAGAGACTCACAAAGAGAGAACACTGCGATGCGCTTGGAAGGTCAACGGGCCAGTGAGAATGTGGAAGATCGGCGGGGGACGCGGGTGGGCCCAGTGATTGCCGGGGGTGGATTGGGCGCGTTGATTCTCGCCGTTGTCATGATGTTCATGGGGCGTGATCCACAACCATTCCTGGAGCAGGCCAAGGGACCCCGAGGTGGCGGTGCTCCGGGTCAGGAACGGGAACTGACCGCAGCCGAGAAGGCCCAGGGGGAGTGGGTGAAGCGGGTCCTGGGAGCGACTGAGGATGTGTGGTCGGATCTGTTCAAGAAGGCGTTCAACGCTGAGTATCAACCCCCCAAACTGGTGATGTACACGGGCCAGACGCGGTCGGGCTGTGGTGCCGCGCAGGCGGCAGTCGGTCCGTTCTACTGCCCGGCCGACCAGACCGTGTATATTGACCTGTCTTTCTACGAGGAACTGCATCGAAAGTTTGGCGCCCCGGGCGATTTCGCCCAGGCGTATGTGCTGGCTCACGAGATTGGCCACCATGTGCAGCACCTGTTGGGCATCACTGACAAGGTTCACAAGCTGCAGGGTCGGGTTTCGAAGGAAGAATACAACGACCAATCGGTCCGGCTGGAACTGCAGGCCGACTTCTTCGCCGGCGTTTGGGCACACCACGCTCAGAAGACGAAGGGGTTGCTTGAGGCGGGCGATATCGAAGAAGGTCTGAAGGCGGCGACAGCGATCGGCGATGACCGGTTGCAGATGCAGTCACAGGGGTATGTAGTTCCGGAGTCGTTTACTCACGGCACCTCGGAGCAACGGGTCCGTTGGTTCCGTAAAGGATTGGCATCAGGAGACCTGAAAGAAGGGGACACGTTCAGCATTCGCAAGCTTTAAAAGGCGTTTGTCATGAGACAGCCTGTTCCACATGTGCTACCGCCCCTCAGGGAGCGATATGGACGTGTGCAGTGGGTCTTGGTGTGCCTTGTGGCAATGCTCGCGGGCCTGCCAATCCTGGTGTTCCGCATGGCGGGTGCCGATCTGCGGACGATTATCTATGCTGCGCGCTCGAATTCGGGATGGGATTCCTATCACACCCAAAACACCAGCGAGGGATCCCTGCAGGGCCCCGCAGGAAAACTCCTCGATGAGGCTCTGGCGGAATTCGAGCGGCATGGAATCGAGTTGTCGATTGGTTATCGGCCACCCGACCTGTTGGTCTACCGGAACCGTGCCATCTCCCCGTGTCACGGAATGCGTTCGGTTTCGGGGGCTTTTTACTGCAGTGATGACGAGCAACTTTATCTGGAGCAGGGTTTTTTCGATGATCTTGAGACCCCATTTGGGCCCAAATCACAATTGGCACAGGCCTATCTCGTCGGGTGCCTGACTGCCCAACATTTGCAGACCCGGATGGGTCTGCGTGATCGCCTTCAGGATTCCGAGTTGACGCTGACAGCCGCGGAACTTCGGGGGTTGCGGCGAGCGCTCCAACTGCAGGCCGCCTATTGGACTGGAGTCTGGGCATCGCGGTCGCCGACGGTCCGCGAGCTGTTGCGGCAAGTCCCCATTCACGAGGCGCTTCGCGAGATCGAACTCGTCTTCAAGGCCCGCTCAGATCGGTACTCTATCGAGGGAGGAGAGCTAGGCGAAACGTTCGACGGAGCGTCTGCTGAATTGCGGGCATCTTGGTTCGATCTCGGCTACAAATCAGGGGATTACAGTGCTCACCCGGAGTTGCCAGAGCTGACGCCCTGAGAAGGCCCCCCAGGCCCCAGAACTCTTGGGCCATCCAGAACAGCCCCCTCCAGAAAGTTCGTCTCATGGCGGCTTCCGCAATCCCGCTCTCGACCGAGAAAAGGCGCTGGTGGCTGCTGCTCTCTTTGTGTGTCGTTGCGGCGATCGCCTACCTCCAACGGCAGGTCCCTGGGACCGTCGCCAAGGCGATTCAGACCGATCTTGCTCTTAACAAAGAGGCCATGGGAACGGTCTTGGGGGCGTTCTTTTTTTCCTACGCTGCCCTGCAGATTCCGGCAGGCTGGTTATGCGAGGCCTGGGGAGTTCGCCACTCGCTAATCGCGATGGTCAGCATCTGGGCGGTGGCCAGCCTGCTGGCCGCAAGAGCCCATACCCCTGAGACACTACTGGCCAGTCGTCTGTTATTGGGAGCCGCCCAGGCAGGACTCTTCACAGGTACGACCTTAGCAATTCGTGATCACTTCCGCCCCGAGGAATATGGGCGGGCCAACGGTATGCTGGCGACCGGAATGCAGGTTGGAGGACTGCTTGGTACCAGCCTGGCGGGCGAATTGGCGATGGAATGGGGCTGGCGGTGGGTGGTCGCGGCGTGCGCGCTGCCTGGGATCCCGTGGATCGCAGCCTTTCTGTTGATCGAGCCTCCACGCCGTCGCCAGCCAATCGCCCGGAAGCTCCCAACTTCCCAGCACCAGCCTCACGGGTCACCAATTGCCCCCGAATCGTCGCCATCCGTTCCCCCGACAGTTGCCGCCAAGGAGTTGGCGATGGACGTTGATCGCTCGGCGGCGTCAGATATAACGGAAACCAATCCAGCATTGCCCGCAGCTTTGCCATCCAGCACGGATGAGCCGGTCTCCGACGCTGCCCCGGCACAGACGCTTGACTCGCAAATAGCCCAAGGAGTGAGAACGACTTGGGTATTAATCGGATCGTGGTCGCTCTGGTGTCTCTGCACACAGCAATTCTTCCGGGCCGCCGCTCAGGCGTTCTACGCGACGTGGTTCTCGACCTATCTGCAGGAAGCCCGACAGTTGGACCTCTCTCGAGCGGGGTGGTATACCGCCGGGCCGATTGCTGCCGCAGCGGTCGGCCCGTTTCTGGGAGGCTGGCTGACCGACTGGCTCACTCAGCAGACCGGTCGCCCATGGCTGGCCCGGCACGGGGTGGCCAGCCTGATGCTCTTGGGCTGTGCCGGGCTAATGGCGATCGGGCACCTGATCGCCGCCACTCCACTGGCGGTCACCGTGATTGCTGTAGGCAATCTGCTGTCAGCTGCGGCGGGACCGGCGGCCTATTCGGCCAGCATACACATGGGCGGTCGGTGGTTGGCTGTGGTCTTTTCCATCATGAACATGCTGGGAAATCTGGGGGCGGGCCTTTTTCCCAAAGCAGTCGCCTGGTTTCTGCCCACCGCCGCGCTGCAGGGAGCTTCGTCGTTGGCCGACTGGAATCGGGTCTTTTTGGTGATTGCCTGCACCTATGTGGTCGCGGCAGTCAGTTGGCTGATGTTCGACTCAAACTGCTGCCTCACGG
>CAIUHT010000025.1 GCA_903898975.1 uncultured Planctomycetaceae bacterium | reverse complement strand
GGCATGCGGTCGATGCCGGGGCCTTGGCGCGGCTGAGGGGCGCGATCGCGGCGCGGCATGGCGGGGGGCGGCCGGAGGGTCAGCCGGCGGCCGGCGCGACGCTGTCGGTGTTGTGCCGGACCCGCGAGCAGTGGCAGGCGGCGCTCGACTGGAAGCCCCGGCAGGGACTGGGTGAGCTGGAGTGGATCTACTGCGACTTCGAAGATGTGCGGCAGTATGCGGAGGTGGTGGCGGAGAGCCGAAGGCGGGGCCGGCGGCTGGGGCTGGCGACGCCGCGAATTTTGAAGCCAACGGAGCTGGGGCTGCTGAAGCAACTGCAGCGCCTGGCCCCCGACGCGATCTTGGTGCGGAACCTGGCGGCGATCAGCGGGCTGCGGAGCCTGGGCTACGCGGGAGAGCTGAAAGGGGATTATTCGCTGAACGTCACGAATGAACTGACCGCCGCGCTGTTTGTGGAGCGGGGGCTGAGCACGCTGGTTCCGGGCTACGATTTGAACCTGGAGCAGCTGCTGGAGCTGCTGGCGCGGTTCAAATCAACGCAGTGGGAACTGGTGATTCACCAGCACATCCCGATGTTCCACATGGAGCACTGCGTGTTTTCGCACGTGCTATCGAACGGCAAGGACCACCACGATTGCGGGCGTCCGTGCGAGGCACATCGGGTGGAACTGCGGGACCACGTGGGTGAGTCGCACCCGCTGGTGGCCGACATTGGGTGCCGGAACACGGTGTTCCGCGACCATGCGCAGTCGGGGATTGGGTATGTGTCGCAGCTGACGGCGGCTGGGGTGGGGCGGTTTCGAGTGGAACTGCTGAGAGAAAACGCCACCCAGGCCGAGTCGCTGCTGAATGACTACAGCCGGGCTGTCGCGGGGGAAGCGGTGGGGCTGAAATCTGGGGGCCAGCTGACGGTGCTGGGCCAGATTGGGATCACCCGCGGGACCCTCGAGCACGACTGAGGGCGGCCCCGCGTGCGCGGGAGCGGCGGGCGTGGCGAGTGAGTTGTTCCGCGCGGCAACAGGCTGTGGGAAAGCCAACGCCGAGGGGGCCGATTGGCCACGCTGCGCAGGACGTTACTCGCTGCGGGTGGTCACTCACCCTGGGTGGGCAGCAGCCCGATGCGGGGGGGCAGGTCGCCGGGGGTGATGGCGGGGGGGGCCTGCAGGGCGGGGCGTTCGAAGCGCTCGCCGTATTCGGTGTAGCCGTCGATAAACCCGCCCGACGACAGGAAGAACATCCCCTGTTCGAGGCCCATGAAGCGATCGCGGCGATCGCCGCGGCCGGTGGCGTCGTGGCTGAAGGTGGAGACGGTCAGTTCGCGCCATTGTCCGGCGACGGTGCGGACCTGCTGGTTGCCGAAGAGCGCCTTGCGGCGGAGGTTGCCGTTGCTGCCGTTGAAGTCTTCAGAAAAGCTGTAGAGTCCGCGGAGGTAGCCACCATCCTTGGGGGCCCGCATGCTGGAGATGAGAATCCACTCTTGCCGCTCGGGGTGGAAGTAGTAGCCCGAGTAGATGGTCTGGCGATCGGGGATGGGTTCGGCGGTCACCACGAACCGCTGTTTTTCGCCTGTTTTCCAGGCGAACTTGAGGTGGCTGTGCCCGCCGGTCCCCTCGTTCCCGAAGACCTCGGTGTGGACCCCGACCCCCTTGGCCAGCAGGGTGACGTGGTTGTCGCGGGAGACGGTGTCGCGCGTGTCGGCATTCGACCCGGAACCGGCGTCCCAGACCGAGAAGATGATGCGTCGCTCGGTGGGGCTGTTGACCTGCATGCCGAAGTAGCCGCGGTGGAAGCCACAGGCCATGTAGAAGGTCCCCACGGGGTCTTCGATGGCGGTGACTTCGACAGCGAAGCAATCGATCTGCTGCTGCTTGTCGACGGGATAGGCGAGGTGGACCGAAGCGCAATTGCGGCGGGGAACGAGATTGAAGTGGGCGTCGGCGGTGGGGGCCCCGCTCAACTCGAGGGTCTCGACGTCGCCATTGAACTGGTCGGCCGGGTTGAGCGAGACCAGCTCGAGTCGGGTGTAGCCCGGGCGGACGAGGGTGTAGGGACCGAATTCGAGCACGGTGGTGTCGTCGGGGCCAACGCCCTGCGCTGCGGCCTCGAGTGACTGTTCGCCCACGGTGAGCTTCAGGCGCGTCTGGGTCTCTTTGGGAAGCCGGACGAGCAGCCGGGCGGACAACTCGCCAGGGTGCGGGAGGTTTCCGTACCAGGTGAGTCGCTGAGCCGAGCCGCGCCAGTTTTTGGTGCCAGTTTCCGAAAGGCGGATCCCGTTCGAGTTGGGGGCGCTGTACGCGGTGACAGCGGGGATGCGGAGCGGGGGATCGGCGGCGAAGAGGGAGGTTGCCGCGAGAGACAGGAGGACGACGCCCACGCTGTTCCGCAGGTTTGCCAACAGACCGATCACAGCCGACCTCGCAGGAGGGTGGAGAGACGCAGGGGTGGAACCGACCGTCGGGAGTGACGGCGGCGAGGGTGTCAGGCGTCGGCGAAGGGCCACTGGGGGCCGAGCGCGGCTCGCTGAATCTGCCGGAGTTGCCGGAGACCGTCGGTCGCCAGGTCGAGCATCTGGTTCAGTTGATTGCGGGAGTAGGTGGCATTTTCGGCGGTGGCCTGGATCTCGACACATTCTTCGGCGCCGGTCATCACGATGTTGGCGTCGACATCGGCGACGTGATCTTCGGAGTAGTCGAGGTCGAGGAGCAGGCGGCCCGCGACCCAGCCGAGGCTGATGGCGGCGATGCTGGACTTCAAGGCGGGGCGACCGGTGGCGGGGTCGTGCAGGAGTGACATGGAGGCGAGGGCGTCGACGAGGGCGACGAAGGAGGCGGTGATGGAGAGGACGCGGGTCCCGCCATCGGCCTGGAGGACGTCGCAGTCGAGGGTGATCTGGCGGGGGCCGAGGGCCTGCAGATCGAGAATCGAGCGGAGGGAGCGACCGATGAGGCGCTGAATCTCGGTGGTGCGTCCATCGACCTTGCCAGCGCGTTCGCGGGGTTTGCGGGGGCGGGTGCTGCCGGGGAGCATGTTGTACTCGGCGGTCAGCCAGCCGCGGGTCTGGTCTTTCATCCAGGGGGGGAGGCTGTTTTCGACGGAGGCGGTGCAGAGGATGACGGTCCCGCCGGACCGGGCGAGCACGCTGCCCGCAGCGGTCTGCACGAAGCCCCGTTCGAGATGGATGGGGCGGAGTTCAGCTGGTCGCCGACCGTCGCGACGAATGAAGTCCGCCGGGGTCGCCTGTGGGCCGCTCATGGGGTGCACCGAAGGGTTTGTGGGCAGAGAGGGACTGGGCCAGGGTGCTACTGGGTCAGGGAGCTACTGGGTCAAAGCGCAATTGCGTCGGTGAGCCTGTTAGCCAGTGACACTGAGCGCCAAGTGAGGGGGCAGCGAGCCCGGAGAGTGAACGAGGGAGGAGGCGGGCGCGGGGGCCCGGACTCAGTGGACCTCGATCTGCTGCAGCCAGAG
>CAIUHT010000024.1 GCA_903898975.1 uncultured Planctomycetaceae bacterium | reverse complement strand
AGGGCCACCCACGTGGCACCCGCTCGGATGGTGCGGGTGACCAGGGCAAGTGCTTCGGGTACACCTCGGCCTGGAACCCCCGCGAAGCTGGAAGGCGCCCCAAGCGTGTGGGGAATGTCGCCCAAAGCGGCCCGCTGCACCGGGTCAGTCGCCTGCAACACGTTCAGAACCGACCGCTGCACCAGACGGTCGGGCAGCGAACACACAGTCACTCCCCGGCGGGACCCACCGCTTTTGCGTTTCGCGTAGCCCCAACGGGGCGCGGGCTTCCAGCGTTCCTCCGACAGCTCCCGCTGGAGTTGGCGAAGCTGGTCGAGCGGGCTCTCTTCGAAGCGAGAGAGTTCAGCGCGCAGTGGCGACCAATGTGAACGGCGAGCCTGTCCCCGCACTTGTCGCCACGCCCGGTGAAGGCTGTCGAACGCCGTGGCGGTGTCGAAGAGCAGTCCCATGCCCCAGCCCTTTGCCTTATGCCTAATCTGCGCGGGTGAACCATCGAAGACCGCATCGGTCGCCGCCGATCTCCGATTGTTAGGTACCGGCGTTCTCCCGGGCCCCGGTTTCTCACCGGGGGCGGCCGCGAAGACCCGTCGCACGCGGACTCGATGAAGAGTCCTGCGCGAAATCCTCGACCCTGAGGTCGAGGCAGGACTTGGAAGGGAGTACTCCCGCGCCCTGATTCGGTTGGGGGGCGGTCACTGTGTCGCACGCGTTCCCGCCCGATGCCCCCGCGTCGCTGACGATTGCGTCGCAGCCAGCAGGGAGCGGCCGCGAGTCCGGCCGACAACCGCACACTCAACCCATCGCGCTCGCCACAGTCGCACCACGCGGATAACTGCAGCCGACAACGCGACGATAGTCGCATTGTTGCACGTTCACCACACCGCAGGCAAATCGCCCGGATGAAATCCCACTCTTCGCGGACTGTACCGAAGGACATCTGCGCCGGCCATATGACCGCGAGCATCAGTCCCAAAACCATTCGGCCCGGCTCGGCTGACGCGGTCAGCCAACCCAGCAAGCCGACTAGTCGGATCCGGCGTCGTCGCGCCTCGGGACCGCTATTGAGCCACAATAGCCTTCGCCTTCGTGGTCGACGCAAACCTGTCAGAATCGACTGATACGGAATGGATGCAGATCGATGTGCGGCTTTTGCCCGGTGACCAGTTCCGCGATCAACTGCCCGGTCACAGCCCCCAGGGTCAGTCCCAGCATGCTGTGCCCCGCCGCGACGTATACGTTCCCTGCGACCGGAGCGTGATCAATGATCGGCAAACTGTCGTAAGTCATAGGTCGCCAGCCCCACCATTCTTCGGTCACCGGGTCGCAGTACGGTTCCTTCAAGTAAGGCTCGGCACCAGCCCGAAGCAGTTGCAGCCGGGCCGGATTCATGGTGCTGTCGTACCCAGCGAACTCCATCGTGGAACCGAGGCGGTAGCCCGAGCCAAACGGTGTCACCGCGACGCGTGTCTCAGGAAAGATCATGGGAATCCGCGGACAGACCCGGGGACGCGGCATCGTCAGCGAGTATCCCTTTCCGGGCTCAATGGGGAGGCGGCACTGCAGGTGCTGTTGCAGCAGCGGAGACCACGCCCCAGTCGCCAACACAAACACTTCTGCAGGGATCGCCTCACCCCCGCAGCGGGCCGAAACCACGCGACTCCCATCCCGCTCGAACCCCCTGAACTCCACCCCGTCACGGATTTGTACCCCGCGACTCTCGAGCAGTTTTCTTAACCCCGCCATCAGCAGGTCGGGACGAAGGTGGGCGTCGTCGGCGTAGAACCAGCCCCCGGCGAGATCGTCCCGCAACGCCGGCTCGCGGGCGACCAGTGTCGCCCCATCCCACTTTTCAGCAGGCAGGTGGAATTGCTTGGCCAGCAGGTCGTTGGTGCGGTTGTAGGCGTCGAGTTCGGCCCGAGACCGGTAGGCGAAAAGTAGCCCGCGCTCTTCCCACTCGCATTCCAGTCGCTCCCGGTCAACCATCTGCCGATACAGCTTCAGAGACGATTCCAGCAGCGGGTGAAGGGCCCGGCCACTGGCCAGAACGTCCCGCTCATTACACTTCCGCGCGAAACACAGCAGCCAGCGCCACAACGCCGGGTCCAGCCGGGGCTTGATGCGAAACGGTGAGTTGGGTTTCAGCATAGCCTTTAAAGTTCGACCAATCGCGCCTGGTTCGGCTAGGGGCAGCACATGGCTGGGGCAGATGTAGCCGCAGTTGCCATGCGAACATGCCGCGCCAAACCGGCTCTTGTCGACCACGGTCACCCGGAGCCCAGCCCGCTCAAGGGCATAGGCCGTGCAGGCCCCTACGACGCCTCCGCCAATCACCAGTGCCCGCCTGCCTGTGTCGCTCATCGACGAATTCCCTTCTCGAATGGATCGGTCGGGTCGAGCCACAATGTTGCCTCGCCGGTCACCCACGCGGTCCCCCGCACACTGGGAATCACCCGGTTCCCCGCCTCGCGAACCCACCCCTCGAACACGCTGCCCACAATGCTCTCCTGACGCCAGATTTCCCCCGGCTGCAGTTTACCTGCCGCGTACAAGCAGGCCAGTTTCGCACTCGTCCCCGTCCCACACGGAGAACGGTCATAGGCTTTCCCGGGACATAGCACAAAATTGCGGCTGTCGTTCCCCACGGCGTGCGGCGGACCGAACAGTTCGATGTGATCAATCTCTCCACCATCGTCACCGGTCAGGCCCTGTCGGACCAGCCCTTCGCGAATCCGCCAGCTGAACTCGGTCAACTCGTCGACGCATGCCAGATCGAGTGCCTGACCATGGTCACTCACCAGGAAGAACCAGTTCCCCCCCCAGGCGATGTCCCCATACACGACACCGTGCCCAGCGACCTCGACCGACACGTTCGTCGCCGCTCGCCAGCTTGGAACATTTTCGATGGTCGCCGTGTGGGCGCCGTCGTACTCGACGCTTACCACCCCTACGGGCGTTTCAAAGCGATGCACTCCGGCCCCAATCTGCCCCAAGTGCCCCAAAGTCACCGCCAGGCCGATAGTCCCGTGGCCGCACATGTTCAGCATGCCAACGTTGTTGAAGAAGATCACGCCTGCGGCACAGTCGGGATCGACCGGTGGGCAGAGGAGTGCGCCGACCAAGACATCTGAACCTCGGGGCTCGTTGACGACGGCCGAGCGGAAGGCGTCAAACCTCGTACGGAACAGTTCCCGTCGGTCGGCCATTGACCCGGTTCCGAGATCGGGCCCCCCTGCCAGCACGACCCGGGTAGGTTCTCCTCCCGTGTGCGAATCAACCACTTGAATAGAACGCATGTTAGCCTGCTTCACAGAGCCAAGAGGTGCGCGGGGTCGTACTCGCCTTTTCACGACTGGTTTTCCCCCGGGACTGGGACTGAGTAGAAAATCATCCGCTCACGCAGCGGAATTCTCCCACGCTCGGCACCTCTGATAAATAGACTCCGAGAGAGGGCTCCCATCCCAACGCCCCTCGGCCACTGCCGGTATCGGCTCGTAACGTTCTGGAAACCCGCAGGAAGATTTTAGCTGATTGCTTTCCCGCCAGTCTTGCCCCGGAGCTGAACCGCCCCAACTTGCACCCCACCCCTTTTTTCTAATCTGAACTTTTCTGGCAGATCGGGCGTGTTTTTAATGTAACTCCCTTCTTATGTGGCCTT
>CAIUHT010000023.1 GCA_903898975.1 uncultured Planctomycetaceae bacterium | reverse complement strand
CAGCGCCGTTACACCGCATCCGGCGGCCCGGTGACTGATGCAGTCATGACTGTGCCGAATGGATACGGGCGCAATTGAGCATGGCGCAGAGTTACTGGGTCACGTCGAGGAGAGACCGCCCCTATGCACCCATTCGGCTGGCAGTCTCGGGGCCGATGGGGCCGCGGCCGTTGATGCGGCACCGGTGCACTGACTCGCTCCAGCAACCTCAGCCGAACAACCGCGCCAGGGGGGTGCCGTTTTCAACCAGCGACACCGGTCGCCCCTGTTGGTCGAGAATCCTCGACTCGGGATCAATTCCAAGACTGTGCAGAATGGTCGCTGCCAGGTCTGCAGGCGAAACTCCGTTTTCCAGCGGATACGCCGCGTCGCGGTCCGAGCGGCCCCACAGGGCGCCGCCGCGAATGCCTCCCCCGGCCAGGAGAGCCGGGAAACAGTAGCTCCAGTGGTCCCGGCCCCAGTTGGCTTTGCCCACGGGGGTCCGCCCCATCTCGCCCACGCAGACCACCAGGGTCTCGTCGAGCAGTCCACGGTCTTCCATGTCGAGCAGCAGCGCCGACAGGGTCTGGTCGAGACCGGGCAGCAGGTGCTTGTCGACATCGTGGTTGTGAATGTGGCTGTCCCAGCTGTAACCGTCGGGACAATCCCACAGCAGGGTCACAAACCGGGCTCCCGCCTCAAGCATCCGCCGGGCGACCACTGCAGATTGCCCAAACAGGTGCCGGCCATAGCGGTCGCGGAGGGCCGCCGACTCTTGCCGGATGTCGAGCGCGTCGCGGAGCGCCTGCGAAGTGGCCAGCGTGAAGGCCCGCTCGCGGGTCTGGTCGAACCCGGTCAGCCGCAATGACTGATCGAGTTGCCGCCGCTGGTCGTCCAACTGCTGCAACAGGCCCCGTCGGCCAGCCAGCCGATCGAGCGTGACCTCTGGATTGCCGTCGAGTTCCTTCAGGCGAAACTGCAGTTCTTCGTCGGTGCAGTCGCGGAAATAGGGATTGTCGGTCGCATTCTGTTTACGAATCGAAGTGGCGAGGGCGTTGTGTTGCCGCCCCAGCCAACCGGCATACTGCCCCAACCGGTCGTAACCCTGGATGTGGCCTAGCGGATTGGGGAGGTAGACGTACCCGGGCACATCGCCGGCCCGGCCCGAGCGAACGTCGAGATAGTCCACCACCGAGCCGAGGGCGGGCCAGTCTTTGTCGGTGGCATCCACCCCGGCAGCCCCCCGGGGGACAATTGGCATGGGCCGTCCCGTCTGAATGTAGTGACAGGCGTTGTGGTCGTTTTGCGGGTGATTGACCGTGCGGACGACGGCGTAGCGGTCGGAGATCTGCGCCAGTCGGGGCAGTTTCTCGCCCATCAGCAGCCCGGGGGTCTGGCAGGCAATCGGACGATAGGGACCCCGAATCCGCTCGGCGGCCTCGGGCTTCAGATCGAACGTCTCAAGCTGGCTGGGCCCCCCGAAGAGGAAGACGAACAGTACCGACTTGGCGGTGGCGTGCTGCACCAACCCCGCCTCCTCGGCGGCCAGCAGGTGATTGGCCGAAAGCCCCAGCAGGCCCGCCCCCCCGGCCCGCAGCACATCCCGCCGACGCCAGCCCGCGCAGGTGGGCTGGGGTGTCCCCAAAATCCGCAGCATGGCTCACCCCGGAAAAGGAGGGCTCAAACCGGGCTGATCACCCGGAACAAGATCTTTAAAAATATCGGCTTCCACAGGGCCAGACAAGCACAGGTTGTCGCCCATCCCGTGTCACCTGCCCCGGGTGCCTACCTCTCGTGTTGTGACTGCGGGTGCTGCACGACCGGTCGCCAAAAGTTTCCCAGAGGGCGGGACCGAACCTGGACCACGCCCCCACCGGAACGCCAACCTGTAAACAGCCACCCGTAAAAAGCCAACAGGTTCAGAGCCTATCGACGGCTCAGCCCTTCCGGCTCGCGACTCGCCCTGCCGCGGCACCGTGTGGTTTGGGTTGTCCGGCCCGCCCCACACTGCCCTGCCAGCGGTCCGACACATCGCCCTCAGGACTGGCCACCCGAACCATCACGGGCGAGGGCGAACGCTTCGATTTCGATCAGCAGGTCCTCAAACGCAAACCCGGCCACCCGGAAGGAGGTCGAGACCGGTCCGGGAGTCCCGTAAAACTCCTGCTGGACCCGGTCGATGGTTTCCCGCGTCGCGGCGATCTGCTTCCAATCCCCTTCCCCGTGGTAATAGATGAAAAGCTTGATCACATCGCGCTCGTCGAGCCCCCCTTCCGCCAGCACATTGTGAATGAACTGGAACACGTTGCGGGTCTGCGTTTCCATATCGCGCCCGACCGCGCGGGCCCGGTTGTCGGCGGAAATCTGCCCGCCAATGAAGGCATACGGCCCAATTCGCCAGCCTTGCGTGAACTGCGTGTTCGGAATGCTCCAATCCCAGTGATTCGCCGGTTGAAGTCGCTGCTTGTCTGTGCCGAGAGCCCCGATTCCCTCCACCTGGATCAGTTCAGCAGTCTGTGGGAAGCCCTGGATCCGCAATCCGGCCCCGGCCGCCGAGGGAATCGACATGTACCTGCGGCGGACGTTGGTCATTTTCTCCCAGTAATCGGTCACTTCGCGTCCCTGGCCGAAGAAGCGGAAGTAGGTGTTCTGCTTCATCAGGCTGTGGCGATCTCCCCCACCGGCCCGCAGCAGCGTGTCGAGATTGCGGAAGGCGTGATCGGTCTGAATCTCAATGTCCCCTTCGCCCAGCACCCGGCCCGCTTCATCGACCGACCGCTGTCCGCTGAGGAACAGGAGCCGACCAACCTTCCAACCCTGCACGAAGGGGCCAGGGCGACTCCAACTCCAGTGCCCCGGGGGAGCCAGCCGTTCGCGCGGTTCGTTCACCACCGCCCAGGCGTCGAGCTGGATCAAGGCCCCCTCGACGTCAAGTCCAACGCGGATCTCGGTGGTCGTCGGACCCGGATTCGGGAAGTATCCGAAGCGAACCGCATCGATCTCGGCCAGTGCAGCGTCGGCCTGCTCCGCGGCGACGCAGTAACAGATCGTGTGCTTGACCACGTCGGCGAGCGTCGCCCCGGCCTGCTCCAGCACCCGCCTCAGGGTGTCGAACACAAATCGGGTCTGACCAGCTAGATCGTGGGCGACAAGCCGGCCCTCGCCATCGACCGGCAGCAGGCTTCCCACCAGGATCAGGTTCCCGACTCGCACAGCGGCGGCCCCCTGGGGCCGGACGGAGCCACCCTCGGCGGGCCATTCAATGAATTGCGACTGCATGGGTGTGGGCTCTCTCGTCTCAGTGAGGGATGGGGGACTGAATAAGGCGTACGAGCGTTGCGGCGGGAATGGTAAACAGGGGTTGCTCCGGAGGGGAGGGACAGCCCTTCACGAATTCCTCCGTCAGGCACGGGGGGCGGTTCTTGCTGGCCAAAACCCGGCACCGTCGCCTGGAATTGATCTGCTCGCCTTTAACCACCTCCCCCTCCAACGTGCCGTCGCTGTTCCGAGCGACCTCGGCTTCGAACCTTCGCATGCGGGTGAGCGTTCCGTGCGGTCTTTCCACTCGCCCCGCTGCTCCAAAACGAGAGGGGCGACCGCACCGGCCCGCAGTCCACCCGCAGCGGCGCGCACTCGCAACGGATGGCCCCTCCCCGCGACGACGGCACGTCCCTTGTGTCGCCTCCCCACGGCAGACCAGCCGTCGTTGCGCACGAGGGTGACCGGCACATGAGTCGCCGCGATCCCGCCGGTCTACCGATCGGCGTGCTGCGGCGGCGCTCAATAACGCCGCTCTCAACGGGCTACCCTGCCGGGACGAATCTCTCGGCGAACCTGTCTGGGTCCCACTTTTCAGTCGCCCTGCGCACTCGGTACCATCAGCCGAGTTGCTGGCTTGGTGCTGTGCCGGCTTGCCAATCGCGGCAGGCCAGCGGATCAGTCTCCGGGGCACCACCTCAACTGTCAGCGGTGTCGGGACGGGCAGCGGTGTCGGGACGGGCAGCGGCCTGAGTGAAAAAGCCCGCTGTTGGTGCTGACCTTTCCTGCAGCAACTTTCTGTGCCCATCGCCCGATCTGGATTCCCAAGTCAAGCGCTCCCGCCTCCCTCAGCCGCACCGCTCCTACCGCATTTCTCTCTCCCACAGCTTTCCCCACCGCATGCAACTCCGCCCGCTTGGCACCTCTGGCCTGCTGGTCTCTCCGATCTGCCTGGGGACGATGACCTTCGGCTCTCCGGTCGAAGGCCCCGCCGCCGAGGGGCTGATTCACGCCGCGCTCGACTTGGGAATCAACTTCATCGACACGGCGAATGTCTACGAAGGCTACCGCCGCTTCCTGGGTAGCCCGGGGGGAGTCGCCGAGGAGATTGTGGGGCGGGCGCTGAAGGGTCGGCGTGACAAGGCGATTGTGGCGACCAAGGTGGGGGCTCCCGTCGGCCCCGGCCCCCAGGATCGCGGTCTGTCGCCCGTGCATGTGCTCCGCGAGGTCGACCGCAGCCTGCGGCGGCTGCAGACCGACACCATCGATCTTTACATTGCCCACTGGCCCGATCGGGAAGTCCCCCTCGAGACCACGCTCGCCGCGATGGACGTCGCCGTAAGGCAGGGAAAGATCCGCTGTTTCGGTGTGTCAAACCACGCGGCGTGGCAGATGGCAGAACTGCGGGCGCTCGCCGACCGAGGGCTGGGCCCCAGACTGGTGTCGTCGCAGATTCCCTTCAGCCTGCTGCGTCGGGAGTTCCAGCACGACCTGGAATACTGTCGCCAGCGGGGCATTGGCGTAACCCCCTACCAGGCGCTGCAGGGGGGACTACTGACGGGCAAATACCACCGTGGGTCACCCCCACCAGTCGATTCCCGACTGGCTGAAAAACCCGAATGGATGTGGAAGACCGACGACGCCCTGTTCGATCGGCTCGACGCCCTGCGGGAGTTGGCCGCAGAGGCGGGTGTCGACCAGGCGGGGTATGCCCTGGCCTGGGCACTCACCCAACCGGCGATGTCGTCGCTGATTGTCGGGGTCAAGACCCGTGCCCAGATTGAGCAGGCAATTGCGGCCGCCAGCCTCGCCGTCCCCCCAGAGCACGTCGCAAGGATCGATCAAGCCTTCCCGGGCCCTTGGAAACAACCCGACCCGCTGCGGGGTTGAGGACAGCAACTGGCCGATTCACCCTGCCCTCATAAGACTCTCGAATCGCCGGTCCGCCTGGCTGCTGAACAGACCGCACCTCCCCTGCCCTGCCCTCGACCTCCACCCGCTTCCCCCCAGTCAACCCCCCGTTCGTCCGCCATGAAAATCAAGCACGTTGAAATCATTCCGCTGGTCGGCGCCACCGTGGACGGAGGCTGGCCACAGGGGCATGAGAAGAAGGAGAACCTCCACACGCTGCTCGAAGTGGTAACCGACGAGGGACTGACCGGTGTCGGCAGCGTCTTCACTTCCGGGGCGCTGGTCGAGGGAGCCTTGGGGCTGTTGTGGCCGCTGCTGAAAGACGAGTCGGCGGTCGAGCCCGAACGCGTCACCGAAAAGCTGCGGCAGTCGAGCTTCTGGCAGGGACGCGGCGGATCGGTCGAACACGCCATCAGTGGCATCGACATCGCCCTGTGGGACCTGTTCGGAAAGGCCTGCGGTCAGCCTGTCTCCCGACTGCTGGGGGGCAACTACCGCGACCGCATCAAGCCGTACGGGTCGATCCTGTTCGACGAGCCCGACGCCCTGCGGGCGATGCTCGAGTCGGTCGTTT
>CAIUHT010000022.1 GCA_903898975.1 uncultured Planctomycetaceae bacterium | reverse complement strand
CGCCCGCCCACATCCCCGCCCGCATTCGCGGCGGGAGCGGATGCGGGCGGAGTCGCCAGTTGCGGCGGCAGGGCTCAGTCGTCGGCCTTGCTGCCGTCGCCGCACATCATCACGATCCGCGGGTCGAAGCGGGCGAGCGTTTCGACCAGGTCCTGCTGCTGTGCCATCACCTCCCCGATCGCCTTGTAGGCGTAGGGGACCTCATCGGCCCCGGCGGCCAGTACGGTCACGCCACGTTCCTCCAGTTCCCGCCGGACGTTCGACCAGGCGTACTGCGACTTGGCCTGCGTGCGCGACATTTTCCGGCCGGCCCCATGCGACGCCGAACGGAGTGACGCTTCGTTCCCCAGGCCCCGTACCACGAACGCCGGGTCGGCCATGGAGCCGGGAATCACCCCCATCATCCCCTGCCCCGCCGGGGTCGCCCCCTTGCGGTGCACCACGACCTCGCGGCCGTCGTGCTGTTCCTTCCAGGCGAAGTTGTGATGGTTCTCGACCCCCGCCACCGGCTTTTCGCCGAGGAGGCGGGCGATGCTGCTGTGGATCACATCGTGATTCGCCGCCGCGTAATCGCCCATCAGGTTCATCGCCGCCCAGTACTCCTGTCCCTCCTGGGTGTCGAGGGGGAGCCACGCGAGCTGACCAAACCGCTCGTCGCGGGGTGACAGCATCGCCCGGGCGATCGCCGAGTAGAGCGTGCAGACTGCGGCACCGGTTCCCCGGCTGCCGGAGTGGCTCATGAGCGCGACGTAGTGGCCCGCGGGGATGTTCCACTCGGGAATCGCCTGCGGGAGGTGGAGCGCGCCGAACTCGACGAAGTGATTGCCCGAGCCCGAAGTTCCGAGCTGCACGCGGGCCCGGTCCTTGTTCTCGCGGGTCACGCGGGTGATGGTCCAGTCTTGATCCAGCACCGGATGATGGTGCGGGCGGTCAAACCGGCCGCCCATGCCGAAGCAGGTCCCGCGAGTCAACACGTCGGAGAACATGTCCCGCCGGGTGTCGAGAACCTTGGGGTCGAGGGGGAAGACCGACAGCTTCATGCGGCAGGCGATATCGACCCCGACGGCGTAGGGGACGACAGCGTTTTCACACGCCAGCACCCCGCCAATGGGGAGGCCATAACCGACGTGGGCATCGGGCATCAACGCGCCGCGCCAGGCGACCGGGAGCGAACACGAATCGGCCATCTGGCGATGAGCGCCGATGTCGATGTCGGTTCCCCAGGTGGCGTACGGGACGCGACTGGACGACGCGTTCGCTCCGCCGCTCCCCGCGGGTGCGTCGGCGGTCTCGGAAGCGGCCCCCCAGCGGGCCTCGCGCGCGGCGCGGCGGGCGGCATCGCGGGCCGCGTCCTGGGCCTGCGCCTCGCGCTCGGCGATCAGGGCCTGCGCGAACTGCGCGACCTGTTCATCGTTCACGAAGGCCTGGGGATCGGCGAGCACGGCGGCGATCACCTCCCGCGGGTCGCGGGGCTGAGTGTGGCGGGCCCGGGCCAGAGCCCGCACCGCCAGGAGGGCGACCTGCACACAGGCATCAGGGACACCGGCACCACGCAATTGCTTCAGGTTCATAAGAAACTCGCCAAGCAGGGCAAACAGCCCACCCCAGCCGGGGGGGCAAACCAAGGCAGCCACGCCACTCTGTACCGGGCCAGCACGCGTTCACAACCAGGAAATGCGCAGG
>CAIUHT010000021.1 GCA_903898975.1 uncultured Planctomycetaceae bacterium | reverse complement strand
GATTCGCGTTCGTCGACTGAGACTTGTTCCGCTCGTCCCGCTGGGCGCGGCCGGTTGAAACGCAGTCGGGGGAAGCCACCGGAACTTGCCATCGGCACTCGCCCCGCATTCGGCTCCCACGCGGCTCGCGATCGCGAGTTTCAGGAAGGAACGGCGTCAGCTCGCGCGTGCGTGCCTGCGCCGTCCCAGCGCCGTATGGTTTGCACACAAAGCGGGGCAGTCGGTATGCAAGACTCCCTGCGAACACGCTCTGGAGTGACGATGTGCCGCGCTCGTCGGGCGCGGATTCCCGAGAGGCCACCCCCGTTTCCGCCACCGCAGGATTTCCCACGGCGAATGAACATCGGTCAGGTGCAACGGGTCTGGGAGCCCTGAAAATATCCCGCTCAGGACAATCCCGTGTTGACTTGGGCCCCGTCTCTGAAAATATTCCCGAGCGGGAAAAAAATCAGCCGAGAGCCCCTCGCCTCCAAAAAACATCCCGCTCGGGACAATTTGTGATTCTGCGACGGGCGGGGTGAAGTCTCCGAGACAGCGCTGAAGTCAGTTACCGGATCGTCCGGCTGGGGCGACAGATTCACCGACTCCTGGACCCGACGTTGCACCACACCTGTTGGCCATGACAAAGATTCTCTCTGCCGCCGACCTGGGCCGACTGGTGCGGCAGCGACGCAAAGAGGGGGGCTTTACGCTGAAGGAAGCCGCCGGAATGCTGGGGGTGGGGGTCCGGTTTCTGTCGGAACTGGAACGGGGCAAGCCGACGCTGCAGATTGACCGGGTGCTGGCGGTCCTGCCCCTGTTCGGCCTCGAACTCCATCTCGCCCCGCGGGGAGGTCCGCGATGACCGGGGTGCTGGAGGTCTTCCATCGCCAGCGACTGGTAGGAACCATCCGCGAAGGCGAATCGGGCGGCATGCACTTCGCCTACAGTCCGGGCTGGCAATCTTCCCCGGCCGCGTTCCCAGTTTCCCTCTCGCTGCCCCTCACGGGGACGTTCTCCGCCGCGGCTGGTCACAATTTCTTTGCGAACCTGCTGCCGGAAGGGAATGCCCGAGAACAAATCTGCCGGGAATTGCGGATTTCCCAGGGAAATGATTTTGGACTGCTGGCCGCCCTTGGGGGAGATTGTGCCGGGGCATTGACCGTTGTTCTCGCCGGCACCCCGCCAACAAGTCCCCATCCGCCCCTCTGTGAGCCGCTCACTGAATCGGAACTCGCCGCCTGGTCAACCGGAGCATCCAATGCGCTCGGATTCTTCAGCGAACGTAAGCGCGTGCGACTGTCATTGGCGGGTGCTCAACACAAATTGCCCGTCTGCATCGATGGCGAACGGATTGTGCTTCCCCGTGGCGAGATTCCCAGCACCCACATCCTCAAGTTTGCCTCACCAGCGTATTCGCACCTTCCAGAGAACGAGGCCTTTGTGTCGCTGCTCGCGCGTCACGTGGGATTGCCGGCGGTGGAAGTCCGGCTGTTGAAGACGGCGAATCGGTCGATTGCCTTGATCGAACGATATGACCGCCAGTGGGTTGAGGGAGACTGCCGTCGCCTCCACCAGGAGGATTTCTGCCAGGCCCTTGGAATCCCGGCAAGTCGGAAATACGAACAGGAAGGGGGCCCCGGGCTGCGAGAGTGCTTCGAGGTGATCCAGCGGCATTGTTCGTACCCGCTCCGCGATCTCCGCAACCTGCTGCGATGGGCGTTGTTGAATCTGCTGGTGGGGAATGCCGATGCCCACGCGAAAAATCTCGCACTGCTGTACGACTCGGAGGGAAAGCCCGGCCTGGCTCCGTTCTATGATCTCGTTTGCACGAGAAACTATCGTCGCGTTTCTCGTGAACTGGCCATGAGCCTCCGAGGAACGCGGGATCCCGACCGCTTCACCGAGCGACACCTGGGTTCCCTCGCCGAGGTCTTCGGCTGGCGCAGGGCGATGGTCGCTGACGAGTTGCGGCAGTTGAGCGACACCCTCGAGCAACAACTGGCGATGACCGTGGAAGTCTTCCGGACGAGCTTTGGAGACTCTCCCATGCTGGAGCGACTGCCACTGATCATTCGCCGGCAAGTACGTCGGGTCAGGTCTCAGCTGCGATTCTGAAGAGACCGACCAGCCGGTTCGCCCAGCGCTCCAGACCACGGGGCCCGCCGAAATTCAGCGACTCTCAAGCCCGCGACGCGGGGCATCGATCTTCGCTGGCCCCGACCGCATCGACGCCCCTCCCCGCGCCTTCGGTCGGGACTTGCTCCCCGGATGAATTCCAGCGAAATCCCTCCAGTTGCCCCCCTGGCTGGTGTACTGATAAACTTTCGCCGATATCTCTGGTGTGGGTCGGTGTGACCTCCGGGGCTGACTGGCGGCCCTGGCTCCGCTTCCTCTGTGCTTCGCCTGTGGTGCTCCATGCTGCGAATCTCCAGCCCATTGGCTCGGCCTGGCCGGCGTGATTTTCTCCGCATTGGCAGCCTCGCCCTGGGGGGCCTCTCCCTTCCCCAGCTGCTGGCCACTCAGGCCGCGGGTGCCACCAACCCGCTCACCACCGGCAAATCGGTCATCTTCCTCTTCCAGCACGGTGGCCCCAGCCAGATCGAGACCTTCGATCCCAAGATGACCGCCCCCCTCGGCATTCGCAGTGCCACTGGGGAACTCCAGACCACCATCCCGGGGGTTACCTTCGGGGGAACCCTCCCCAAGCTCTCCCAACTCGCGCACAAGTTCTCCATCGTCCGCTCGTTCACCACCGGCGATGGCAACCACGACATCAAGCCGATCGTCGGACGCGACTCGGGCGGCGCCAACCTGGGCTCCCTGTACTCCCGCGTGGTTGGGGCCAACCATCCACTCACAGGCATGCCCTCGACCGCCGTCCTGTACCCCCGCGCGGTGCAGTCCGACGCCATCCCCCCCGTCCGTGATTTCGGAAACTTCGAGGCGACCGGGGCGATTGGCGCTGGCTCGGCTCCCTTCGTCCCGGGGGCTGGGGGAGATCTGCAGCGGGACATGGAGTTGAGCCTGCCCCACGACCGGCTGGGCGACCGCCGGGCGCTGCTGTCGGAACTTGACCGCGTCCGCTTTCACCTCGACGGCGCCGGCCGCGTCGAAGGACTCAACAAGCTGCGTGAGCAGGCCTTCAGCACCATTGTGGGGGGGGTCGCCGGGGCGTTCGACCTGTCGAAGGAAGACCCCGCCGTCATTTCCCGCTACGACACCGCCCCGCTGTTTCCCCCCGAGTACTTCTCGAAGCGCTGGAACAACTGGCAGCATTACGTCGACAATGCCCGCACACTGGGCAGACTGTTGCTGCTGGCCCGCCGGCTGTGTGAACGGGGCTGTGGATTTGTGACTGTCACCACCGGCTTCATCTGGGACAACCACTCCGACATCAACAACGCCGGTGCGGAAGAGGGGATGCGGTACTGTGGCTATCCGTTCGATCACGCCGTCTCGGCGTTTATCGAAGACTGCGAAGCCCGGGGACTGTCCGACAAGATCATGCTGGTCTGCTGCGGCGAGATGGGCCGCACCCCCCGCATCAACGCCAACGGCGGACGCGACCACTGGGGTGGGCTGGCTCCGCTGATGGTTTACGGGGGGCGAACGAAAGCGGGCCAGGTCATTGGCCAATCGACCCGCGACGCGGGCGAGCCAAGCAGCAGCCCGCAGCGGATTCCGAACCTCGTCGCCACCATCATGCACTCGCTGCTGGACGTGGGCGAACTGCGGGTGACCCGCGGCGTCCCCAACGAAGTGCTCCGCGCCGCCACCGCCGCCGAGCCCATCCCCGGCCTCGTCTAGCCCCGGCCTCGTCTAGCCCCGGCCTCGTCTAGCCCCGGCCTCGTCGAGCAGATCTCCACCCCGGTGAATGGCTCTTCGAGAGCCCCGCCCGACCGTGACCCGAGTGCTGCGATTCCAACGCCCGTTGGGTCGCGCGACGCCCCTCAGGGTGTCAGCACCACGACAGGTCGTCGCTTGGCAATCAGGG
>CAIUHT010000020.1 GCA_903898975.1 uncultured Planctomycetaceae bacterium | reverse complement strand
GCATCGCCAGGCAGCAGCGTGGCGTTGTTCATCGGACCAGTCGCACACAGAGCGCCTGCGGCGCACCACGCATTGGAGGAGCTGGCGGCCATGCAGCTGCTGCACGTGTACTGCGAGAACTGCCCGGAGCCACCGCATGCCCCGGGCGCACAGGTTCCCCAGTTGTTGTTTTGGCAAGACTCGCTCACCACCGTGCACCAAGGGCCGCCAGGGTCGTTATCGGGGTTGCCGCAGTAATCGGTTATCGTTTGCGAACCGAATGACCAAGTCTGCTTGCACGGGCAACCTGAGGTCGTGCAGCGACCGGTCGAGCTGCTGCTACCAAAGTGTGCGGCGCCGGCCAGGGTGATCAGCGTAGTCAACGTCGCGAGGGTCGAGGTGACCATAACGGAAACGTCAGAAAACGCCGTGCGTGAGCCCTGTATATTCTCCCAGCGTTCCTCCCCGTCTGAATTCTCCCCTCCCGGTTGCTGCCTCTGATCTGACCTGCGGCAGTCGCCTGCCCGCAGCTCTTCGCTTCGCAGTCTCGCTCTCTACACAGTCTCCCTCCGCAGTCACGCTTCTTTCGATTCGCAGCCTGCCTCGCCGCGTTTTCATTCGACGCCCCCCGGCCAGCCGCCGCGGGAGTTTTCTTCCCACAGGTCCGCGGAACCCCTTCCCCTCCGCGGCCCCTGGCTCTCTCCTCCCCGCCAAGCTCAGGATCGAAATTCGATGTTTTCCCGACTGAAGCTGCTTGGACTTTCCTATCTTGCGCCCTGGCGAAGAGTGACGGCAGACCACGCTCTCACGGCCAGTCGCCGCCGGCTGCGCTGGCTCGCCGCCCTGGCCCTGGGGGCCTCGCTGCGGTGGTCGTCCCCCGAACTCTGTGCCCAAACACCCGCGGAGGGGCCGAGTCGGCCAGCCGCGGCCAATTCTTATCTCTCCGGGACAGCCTCTCGCGCCACGCCCCTCGCGGGACCCGAGGCCACCGCGGTGGGTGCTGCCGAGGAACAGACCCTGCGGGGCCTGTCCGACCCCACCGCGACAAACCGCCTGGCCGCCCTCGAGTCACTCGAGCAGACGCCCCCCTCTCCCAGTGTGCGGGCGTTTGTGAACCGCATGGCTGAGGCCGATGAGAACCCCCTCGTTCGCGGCCGAGCCCGCATTCTGCTTGCCGACTGGAGCCTGCTGGAGCCCAGCGTTCCCCGTTCCCTCCCGGGTCGCAATCCGGCGGGGCCCAACGCGCCTCGCCAGGCCAGTCCGTCCACTCCCCGGCCCGCCAGTCGCTCCCAGCTGGAAGAGGGTCGGGTCGCGCCCCGTGTCAGGCCGAGTGCCGCGCCCGTCCCCGCCGAGCGTCCCCCCAACTTCACCCGCAGCCCGGCCCTGCCGCAAGATCGCAACGCCGCGTTCCGTCCCCGCCCCTCCAGTGTCATTCCCGACCCCGTCTTCCCCAGCGAAGAAGGGGCGGTCGGTTTCACGCGGGTTGAACCGGTCTCGGGCGAACTCCCTCCCGCCCCAGCCCCGTTCCGCGGGGGTGTGCCGGGGGTCGGTCTCGAACCAAGTCCCCTGAGCGTCGACCTGGATGACCCACTGTTCCAGCTCCGCGACCCGGAGGAGGAACTCGAGGAGTCGCTCCCGGGGCTCCCTGGTTCGGGACTCGCCGACCTCACGCGCCCCCCGGTTCTCTCCGACCCGGTCGGGCAGGTCTTCGAGGGCCCACGGTTTGAACCTCCCGAAGGCGAGGTGTTTGTCTTCGAGAGCGATGAGCCGCTCGGGTTCAGCGGACCCTCGGGCGTCCTCCCCACCGAAGAGCAGGAAAGCAGTCACTTCGTCCCGATCGAAGATCGCTGGCGGGTCGGCATTCCTCCCTGGGATCGCTACGCCACCCCCACCCCCCTGGGGGCCGACGCGCCGTTTGAACTGGGACAGTGGTGGAATCCGTACCGGCAGCACCTGCTGAAGGGCGATTACCCTATCTACGGGCAGCACACGTTCCTGAACATCACTGCCGCGAATATTCAGCTGCACGAATTCCGGCAGGTCCCCACCCCCACGACGCCGTTTGAAAGCACCGCCGAGGCGTTCCAGGAAGACTTCTTCGGCGACCCCAACCAGTACCTGTTCGTCAACTACCTGCGGTTGAAGCTCGACCTGTTCCATGGCAACGCGGCGTTCAAGCCCGTGGACTGGCGGTTCGTGTTGGAACCAGTCTTCAACATGAACTACCTGAAGACCCATGAACTGGCGGTGGTGAACCCCGACGTGCGGAAGGGAACCGATCGCTTCCGTACCTTCATGGCGCTCGAGCAGTGGTTCATCGAGACCAAGCTCGCCGACCTCAGCCCCCACTACGACTTCGTCAGCCTGCGGGCCGGGTCGCAGCCGTTTGTCAGCGACTTCCGCGGCTTCATCTTCAGCGACATCAACCGGGCGGTCCGCATCTTTGGCACCCGTGAGGCCAATCGCGACCAGTTCAACCTGGCGGTCTTCAGCCAGCAGGAAAAAGACACCAACAGCTTCCTGAACACGTTCGACGATCGTGATCAGACCATCTTCATCGCCAACTACTATCGCCAGGACTTCATCTTCCCCGGGTACACCGCCCAGGGGAGCGTGCACTACAACCACGATGAGCCGACGATTGAGTTCGACGAGAACGACTTCCTCGTCCGTCCCGACCCGGCGGGCAACGCCCGGCCGCACCAGGTCGACGCGGTCTACCTGGGCTTCTCGGGCGAGGGGCACATCGAGCGCTTCAACATCGCCCATGCCTTCTATTGGGCCCTGGGCCGCGACACCTGCAATCCGCTCGCCGGGCAGGAAACCGACATCAACGCCCAGATGGCCGCCATCGAACTCTCTTACGACCGCGACTGGGTGCGGTTCCGCGGTTCGTACTTCTTCGCCTCGGGTGACAGCGACATTCGCGACGACCAGGCCGAGGGGTTCGACGCCATCTTCGACAACCCCAACTTCGCCGGGGGTCAGTTCAGCTACTGGCAGCGGCAGGCCATCAAGCTGTTCGGGGTCAACCTGGTGCAGCGCGAAAGCCTGCTGCCCAACCTGCGGAGCAGCAAGGTCCAGGGGCAGTCGAACTTCGTAAACCCCGGGCTCAACCTGTTCAACCTGGGGATGGATTTCGAAGTCACCCCCAAGGTGCGGGTCATCACCAACGCCAACTATCTCTGGTTCGACAAGACCGAAACCCTCGAGCAGTTCGTCTTCCAGTCCGACATCTCCCGCGAGATTGGGGTTGACCTGTCGATCGGAACCGAATATCGACCCCTCCTCAACGACAATGTGATCGTGCTGGCAGGGTTTTCGTCCCTGCTGCCTGGTCGGGGGTTCAAGGATCTGTACGAACAGGCAGATCCACTGGGTCTCTTCCCGAATCAGGACACGCAGCTCAGTCCGTTGCTCGCAGCGTTCATGGAAGTGTCGCTGACGTTCTGATTCGCCAGGGAAGGTTGCCATGCGTCGTTTGGGCTGGATGCTGCCGGTCGGTCTCGCCGCGCTCATGGCAACGGGCTACATCGCCTCGCTCTGGCCCGCCCCGGCAGTGGGGCCCGCCATCGCGGAGGCCCAGGATCGCCCGGTTGACCCGGTCCCGCCCGCTCCGGCCGCCGAGCCTGGTGCCCGGCCGACCCCGTCGACCCGCTCGGCCGGGGCCCGCGTCAATCCCGCCCCGCATCCGCTCGAAATTGCCCAGCCCGGGAACCCCTTTCCGGTTCCCGCCGAACTGGCCGATATCGACTACACCAAGCAGACGCCCGAGCAGGCCCACTCCAAGAGTGCCGGGTGCCTCACCTGTCACGAGAACTCGCACGATCCCCACTACAGCCCCGCCTTTTCGCTGGGCTGTGTCGACTGCCACGGGGGAGACCCGGGAACCACCGACAAGCAGCAGGCGCACGTCGCCCCCTGCCTCCCCGACGCCTGGCCCACCTCGGCCAATCCCGTCCGCTCGTACACCCTGCTCAATTACGAATCGCCCGAGTTCGTCCGCTTCGTCAATCCCAGCGATCTGCGGGTGGCCCATCTCTCGTGCGGCACCTCGGGCTGCCATGGCCGCGAGACCCTCGAGGTTCGCAAAAGCATGATGACCCACGGCTGCATGCTGTGGGGAGCCGCCCTCTACAACAACGGCGGCGTGCCCAACAAGTGGGCCCGGTATGGGGAAAGCTACACGATGTTCGGCAAGCCCCAGCGGCTGCAGACCGTCCCCCCTCCCACCCCAGAAGAGATGGCCCGCAAGGGGGTACTCCCGTATCTCGACCCGCTCCCCCGCTTCCAGGTCACCCAGCCGGGCAACATCCTCCGCATCTTTGAACCCGGGGGACGCTTCAACCCCGACGTCGGGATTCCCGAGCGGGGCGAAGAGCCCGGCCGCCCCCGGCAGCGGCTTTCCAACCGCGGCCTCGGAACCCAAAACCGCACCGATCCCGTCTTCATCGGCCTGCAGAAGACCCGCCTGCTCGACCCCACGCTCAACTTCCTTGGCACCAACGACCACCCGGGCGACTACCGCTCGAGTGGCTGTGCGGCGTGCCACATGATCTACGCCAACGACCGCTCGCCCGTGCATTCCGGCCCGTTTGCCAAGTATGGCAACATGGGGCTCGCCGCCGCGGTCGTTGATGACTTCGTCAAGGATGTCGACCCCACCATTCCCAAGAATGAACCGGGTCATCCCATCGCCCACCGCTTCACCTCGGGCATTCCGACCAGCCAGTGCACCATCTGCCACATCCATCCCGGCACCACCGTGATGAACAGCTACCTGGGCTACATGTGGTGGGACCAGGAAACCGACGGCGAGCTGATGTATCCCAAGGAACAGCACCCCAAGACCGCCGAGCAGATTGTCAAATCGGAAATGTCGAACCCGGAAGGGGGCGCCGTCCGTGGCAACTGGTCCGATCCCGAGTTCCTCGCCCGCATCACCGAACTCAACCCCGCCCTCAAGCACACCCAGTTCGCCGACTTCCACGGCCACGGCTGGGTCTTCAAGGCGGTCTTCAAGAAAGATCGCAAGGGGAACCTGCTGAACCACGAGGGGCAGCGGCTCGAAGATGTCTCGGCCCGCCAGCGCGGACTGGCCATCAAGGTCCCCGAGCTGGTCACCGCCCTGCATCGCCAGGCCGCCGAAGAAATCGACGAAGCCCAGCTGGCTCTCGTCCAGGAAAAGCAGGCCGAGCTCGAGGAACTCCGCCGGGAAATCCCCGTGCACATGCTCGACATCCACCTCGAAAAGGGGATGCACTGCGTCGATTGCCACTTCGTGCAGGACATGCACGGCAATTCCAAGCTCTATGGCGAAGTGCGGGCGGCGATTGAGATCACCTGCATCGACTGCCACGGCGACATCGACCGCAAGGCGGGCTTCGTGGTCGATGGCGACCGCACCCTCCGCACCAGTGGCCCCGCCGCCGAAGAACGCGGCAGCCCGCAGCAGAATGGGCGCGACCTCACCGCCATGCGCACGCCGTTTGGCAAGCGCCGGTTCGAATACCGTGGCAACCGCCTCTACCAGAACTCGATGGTCGATGGGAGCCTCAGCTGGGAGGTCAAGCAGGTCGCCGACACCATCGACCCCTCGCACCCCGACTACAACGCCCGCTCGGCCCTCTCGAAGACCATCCGCACCGGGGGCTCGCAGGGCTTCCAGTGGGGCGACGTTCCCGCCGACACCAACCAGTGCGCCCACGCATCGCAGCGGGTCAACTGCATCGCCTGCCACACCTCGTGGAACCCCAGCTGCTATGGCTGCCACCTCCCCCAGATCGCCAATCGCAAGACCCCCGATCTGCACAACGAAGGGGACGTGACCCGCAACTACATCAAGTACAACTTCCAGACCCTCCGCGACGACGTCTACATGCTGGCCCGCGATGGCAACGTCACCGGGAACCGCGTCGGCCCGTCCCGCAGTTCGTGCGCCATCCACGTCGGCTCGTACAACGCCAACCGCGAGTCCATCTACGTCCAGCAGCAGACCATCTCGGCCGAAGGCCCCAGTGGCATCGCCTTCAGCACCAACGTCCCCCACACCGTCCGCGGTCGGGGCGAAACCAAGAACTGCACCGACTGCCACCTCAGCGTCAACGACGACAACAACGCCATCATGGCCCAACTGCTCATGCAGGGGACCAACTACACCAACTTCATCGGCAAGTTCTGCTGGGTCGCCGCCGGTGAGGAAGGTCTCTTCGGCGTCGAGGTCACCGAGCGCGACGAGCCCCAGGCGGTCATCGGCAGCTCGCTGCACGAACTCGCCTTCCCCGAAGAGTACGAGGAACACCTCGAACATGGCCGGGTGCTCGAACACGCCCACGAACACCCCGGCAAAGACATCTCCGACAACCTCACCCGCCCCTTCCAGAAGCCGGAAATCAAGCAGGTCCAGTTGCGGGGCGAATACCTCTACGCCGCCTGTGGCGAATTTGGCGTCCGCATCTTCGATGTCGCCTTCATCGATCACAAGGGCTTCTCGGAACGGATCACCACCGCCCCGGTCTCTCCCCTGGGACAGCGGTTCTATATCCGCACCAAGAACGCCACCTCGGTCGCCGCCCCGGCCACCATCGCCCCCGACCCCACCCGCGAACATCGGCCCGAAAACTGTGAGCCGAAGATCCACCCGATCTACGCCTACATCTACGCGACCGACAGTGAAGAGGGACTGATCCTCATCGGGGCCGGCACCCTGCTCGATGGCAACCCGCTCAACAACTTTGTCGAACGGGCCCTCACCTTCAACCCGAATGGCCTGCTGTGCGGGGCCGAAAGCGTCACCATCGTCGGCACCTACGCCTACGTCTGCTGCAACGCCGGGCTGGTGGTCATCTCGCTCGATGACCCCCTCAAGCCCCAGGTCACCGCCATCCTCGGACCCGAGACCCTCCGCCATCCCAAGGCGGTCCAGGTCCAGTTCCGTTACGCCTTCGTGTGCGACGAAGAGGGGCTGAAGATTCTCGATGTGACCGATCTCTCCACCCCCCGGCTCGCTTCCGAACTCCGCCTCCCCGAGGCCCACTCGGTCTACGTCGCCCGCACCTACGCGTACGTCGCCGGGGGCCACGAGGGGCTGGTCATCGTCGATGTCGAGAACCCGCTGCAGCCCCGCGTCGATCAGGTCTTCAACGCCGGGGGGCAGTTGAACGAAGTCCACGACGTCAAGCTGGGCATCACCTACGTCAGCCAGTTCGCCTACCTCGCCGACGGGGCGAACGGTGTGCGGGTGGTGCAGCTGACCTCGCCCGAAACCCACGGGAACGATGGCTTCAGCCCGCGACCCGAACCCAAGCTGGTCGCCACCTACTGCATTCCCAAGGGGGGCCACGCTTTGTCGATCTCGGAAGGGGTCGATCGCGACCGTGCCGTCGATGAGGCGGGCAACCAGCTCGCCGTCTTCGGCCGCGTCGGAGCCCGCCCCTTCAACCTCGACGAGGCCCGGCGGATGTATCTCCGCTACGACGGGCAGGTCTGGAAGGTCTTCGACGGTCAGCGGAACCTCGCCATCACCGACGCCCGCGCCCAGGAGGTCGACCTCCATCGCCAGCTCGAGACGTTCTACGGACCAAGCAACCTGAGGCGCATTCGGGGCACAGCCGGGGCGGGCCGCAAGACCCCCACCCAGGCCCAAGCTCCCGCGGCGAATCCCAGCAGGTCGAACGCGGTGCAGCCGGCGGGCGCCACGGTCCCGCAGCCTTCCGCCCGGCCGCAACCCACGACCCCCCGGTCGGGCACAGCGGTCCCCGGTCAGCCCTCAAAGGCAGGCCCCGCCGCGTTGAAACCCCGCAGCGACCGCCCCGCCACCCCACCCCCCGGCGCGGTGGCCCCCCGCCCAGGCGTCGGGGCGACCAGGCCACAGCCCAACTCAACGGCAACGCCCACAGGCAAGGCGACCATCAAGCCCAAGTCGCCACCGCGCAACTGAGCCTGGCCACTCACACGCGGTCGCCACAAGCGCACCGCAGCGAGCCACCACTCACCACCCCGGCACAGACCCCCACGGTCGGTGCCGGGGTGTTTTCTTTGACGGCTGTTCGCCCAGCTAAAACAGTTCGTCGATCACCCGGCCTTCGGGCTGCAGCGGAATGGGGCGGCCCTGGTGGTTGAGCGGGCTGGCGGTGCGGTCGATCCCCAGGTGTCGGTACAGAGTCGCCAGGATGTCGTCCGGGCCAATCGGTCGATCGAGCGGTGCACTGCCGTCGCGGTTGGACGCTCCAATCACCTGCCCCATCCGCAGCCCGCCCCCCGACAGCAGCACCGTCCCCAGTGGCGGCCAGTGATCGCGCCCCCCCGTCGCGTTGATCTTCGGCGTCCGCCCGAATTCGCCCCACACAATCAGCAGCACCTCGCGACACGTCTCCCGTTCCGCCAGGTCTTCAATCAACGCGGCGAGCGCTCGATCGAACGGCGGGCCACAGTGCTCCATCCCCACATTCGGTCCCCCGGGGTCGGGTTGCGGTCGATTCTCCCGCGTGATGCTCACGTGCCAGTCCCACCGCAGGCAGTCGGGCGCGGTGTTGATCGTCACGAACGTCACCCCCGCCTCCACTAGCCGACGGGCCAGCAGCGCCATCTGACCCCACCGGTGCCGGCCATACCGCTCCCGCGTCGCCACTGGCTCCTCCGCCAGGTCAAACGCCCGTCGGGCTCGTGCCGAGGTGACCAGCTCGAGTGCCTGTGTCACAAACGGATCGACCCCGCCCCGCGTGGCATCGAGCAGCCTGGGGAGGCGATCGAGCCCCGCGAGCAGTGACCGCCGGTCATCCAACCGCGCCAGCGTCAGATCATCCGCCAGCTCCAGTGAACTGGTGGCCGCCTTCAGTCGCTCGTGCTGGAATCCCTCGGCATACGGGTCGTGCATCACCGTGAATGGGGAGTGAGCCACTCCCAGGTAGCCGTGACCGTTCGAGTCGAACAGGTGGTGGTGCATCACCGGGTCTTCGCTCAGCAGCACGTAGGCGGGCATCCCGGGTTGCCGCGGCCCCCGGTACCGCGACGCGATCGAACCGAGCGAGGGATGACCGTTGATGTTGGTCTGCTCCCGACGCCCCCCCAGGCACCAGCGGGCGACCCCGAAGTGATCATCGTGAGGATGGGTGAAACTGCGAATCACCGCTGCCTGCTGCATGACCCGCGCCGTCAATGGCAGCGCATCGCAGACTGCGACTCCCGGAAGTGAAGACGCGATGCTGCCGTACGGTCCGCGAATCTCGATCGGAGCGAGCGGCTTGGGGTCGAACGTCTCATACTGGCTGGGCCCGCCCCCCAGCCAGAACTGGATCACGGCTGTCTGCTTTCCCGGCCCCCTCGGCTCAACGCCCGCCAGGTCGGCCGACTGCGCCCGCAACCGCAGCAGATCGGGCAGCGTCAGGCCGGCGCACCCGGCGCGCAACGTGCTCCACAAGAACCGCCGACGGGACCGGACGTCTCTCGAGTGCGACGACATCTGTCACCACCGATCCGGGGGAGGGGACCGAAAAACCAGGCCGAGAACTCGCACACAAGATTACCACACGGTCACCCGCATCGCAGTGGCCCGAAAGTCTTGGCACGTTCCCTCGGGCCGGTTCGCACAACGGTCAGGAATTCGATTGGCAACGGCTGCTCTCAAATCCATCCGTCGAATACGCCCGTCGGCGGTCGCAACACGGTGTGCAGACCCGTGACAGGAACTCGCCCGGTCAGGTGTCGCAACACGGACCGACCCGGCAGTCGGTCTTCCATTGGTCGTCCCGATCCGACCCGGATCGCTCACAAGTCGCCCGCAGGAGTTTGCTGCGGCAGCCAGTCAGGTCGCCCACCGACAGCCGTCTCAACGAAAAACTCTCGGACCCATGGCCGGCCAGCGGGGGAGGCCGCGAAAACAGCTTCAGTTCGCGCTCCGCCGCTGGTGTTCTGCCCAGGCGTCGTGTGCGAGGGCCAGGGCTCCGCAGACTCCCGCCTCGTCTCCCAGTTCTGGCGGGACGAGGTACTGCTCCAGCCCTGCTTCCGTGAGCGGGGGGGCCTGGATGTAACCGGCAAGCACTTCGCGGAACGCCCCTCTCAGCCGCTGAAAAAACCGCTCCTCCCCCAACAGCCCCCCCTTGCGGACACTCCCGCCAAGCACAATTCGGCGGGGCGACAGCACGCACGTCAGGTTCATCAGGGCATGCGCCATGTACCGCACGGTCATCTCCCACGCCGGGTGGTCGGGAGGAAGAGCCTCGGCCGGCAGGCCGGCCCGCGCCGCGATCGCCGGCCCCGAGCACAGCCCCTCCCAGCAGCGCCCATGGAAGGGACAGCTGCCTGCGAAGTGGTCATCCCCCACTCGCGGCAACCCCATGTGACCCATCTCGGGATGCACCAGTCCGTGCAGCAACTGGCCCCGGGCCAGCCCCCCGCCTCCAATTCCCGTCCCCACCGTCACGTATACGAAATCTTCCAGGCCGCGAGCCGCGCCCCAGCGGGCCTCCCCCAGCCCGGCTCCATTCACATCGGTGTCAAACCCCAGCGGCAGATGGGGAAAGGTGCGCCGCAGTGGCCCCAGCAGGTCGGCGAACTGCCAGGCCAGCTTGGGCGTGGTGGTAATGAATCCATACGTTGGCGAGCGTGGGTCGAGATCGATCGGACCAAACGAGGCGACCCCCAGTGCCGACAACGCGCCATGCCGCTCCTGCTGCTTCAAAAACCACGCCACCACCTCGTCCAGCAACCGCGTCGGCGAGTCCCCCGTCGGGAACTGCACGCGCTCCAGCAGTTCGGGAGTCTCCGCGCACCCCAGCCCGCAGACGAATTTCGTGCCGCCCGCTTCGATCGCGCCGAACAGGCGTTTTGGCTGTGTGTCCATCATGGGTCTGTCGTGGAACGAACTGCTGTGACAGTCACCGTATTAAGGACACCGAGATGTGCCCTCGCCAGTCACCGCAACCAGCGATCGTGGTTCTCACCAAAGGCTCCTCCAGCGGGGCCAGTGTTCCGCCG
>CAIUHT010000019.1 GCA_903898975.1 uncultured Planctomycetaceae bacterium | reverse complement strand
CCCCCGAATTGGGGGGTGGCACCGAACGTTCGGCAAACTGACGGGTGGCACCATCTTGGAACACGAAAAGCGGGGTGGCACTGTTTCGGGCTTCCCGGCCGAATCTGCCGGTGACGAACCGGCGGGTGGCACCAGTTGGCTTTCTGACGGGTGGCCCCATTCTGGCATCCGGGGAGGGGTGGCACCTGAGCTCCGCATGTTCCCTCCGAACTCGCGGGTGGCACCATCCTGACGGGGTTTTTAACTGACGGGTGGCACTGATTTGGGCGTCCCCGCCGCCCCGGTTGGAAACGAACTGACGGGTGGCCCCATCTTGGCACCGGGTTGAGTGGTGGCACCAACTGTCCGGTCGTCAGCCTCCCGGATTGTCGAGTGGCCCCATTCCGGCAGGTGGCCTCGTCCGGCGCGGATTGTGGGGTGGTACCAACCGGCCCAGGCAGGCCGGAACTCGGATGTGGACGATTTGCAAGCGATGGTTCACCCCCCTTGTTTGGGGTTGGGGCCAGGACAGGTCGCGGGATGTGCGGGGAGGTCCTTTATTACGGGAACGAGGCCGCCAGGATCGTGCGTTAGGTCTGACCGCAGGGAAAGACGGCGGAAGCGCCGTGCTCCAAGTTGAGGCCGCTCGCCGGGCTTGGCAGCGTGGGGTTGATGACGTGGGTGCTCGAACCACATGCGGTGGCCCTTGTGCGATCGAGTCTCCCGGAAGCGCGCCGATAGGGCTCTTTCTGTCGGCGCAGGCCGAAGGCTGGGTCGGATTTGCTGGATCGTTGGGCGATTTTGCTTTGCTGCGATCGATGGGCCGCCTCGAATTCGACCCGTGGATGTGCTGGCCGGGCTTTCACCATCTGGTTGACGCCACAGTTTCTCCCGCGGGACTCCACGTTCGTGCCTCACCGACGGCAAATGTTCCTCGTATTGCTTGTCCCCGGTGTGACAGGGGGTGGGGTGGTGTGGTAGAGCCGGGCGGTGCAGACTATTCTCTTGCGATCGGGTCTCGCGATCGAGCCCCGGCTCTCTGCCTCTGTCCCCTGTTTTTCCCCGCTGCGTTCGCATGCCTCTCGACTATCTGATTTCCGTAGCCCAGATCATCATGATCGACATCGTGTTGTCGGGCGACAATGCGGTGGTGATCGCCCTGGCGGCACACAAGCTGCCCGCCCATCAGCGGCATCGGGCGATCATGATTGGTGGGGGAATCGCGATCTTCATGCGGATCGTGTTCACCATGATCATGGCCTTCCTGCTGATGGTGCCCGGCGTGCGCCTGGTGGGGGGGCTGGTGCTGATGTGGATCGCCATCAAGCTGCTGCTTGAAGACGAGGAGCACGAGATCACCCCCGACAATGCCGACGCCAGTGCGATGGCGGCGATTCGGATGATCTTTGTCGCCGATTTCATGATGAGCCTCGACAACATGCTGGCGGTCGCCGGGGCGAGCCACGGCGACTGGGTTCGGCTGCTGCTCGGGCTGCTGGTCTCGATCGCGATCATCATGACCTGCAGTGGGCTGATTGCCCGGCTGATGAACCGGTTCCCGTGGATTGTGTGGGTTGGGGCGGCCATCCTCGCGTTCACCGCGTCGGAGATGATCTTGGGCGACCGCGAGGTGGCCCGGTTCGTGGTGAAGACTTTCGGCGTCTCGCTGAACCACCGCTGGGAGGAGGACTACATGAAGTCCAAGACCGAACTCCCCCAATTCGAGGGGTTGGCGAAACTGCCTGAAGAGCTGAAACCCCTGGTCAATTTCGAGCCGGGCAGCGTGTTTTCGAGTCCTCACCTCACCTACGCCGGGCAGATGACCGAGGCTCACCGCGATGCTCTGCTGTCGGTCGCGGGGAATGAGGCAGAGAAAAAGGGCATTGGCGACATGTACGAAATGTCGCGGGTCACCGCTCCCCCGGCGTGGGTCCCCAGCTTCCTGCACTCGGCGATCGAGCCCAAGTTCCCGGTGCGGTATTTCGAACGGGTGCAGGGGCGGCAGTATCACTGGTTTGCGCCGCTGTTCCACGCCGTGATGGTGGGACTGGCGGTGGGGATTCCGTGGGTGATCACCCGGCGGCGGGGAGCCGCGGGTGGGGAGGGGCATTCGCCGGCCGTGGTGCAGCCCCCGGCATGAACCGGGCCGGACTCGAGCCCGGATTTCCGGGTCATCCCCGCTGGGTCGTACCCCTGCTGCTGATGCTGGGAGCGGGGGCGCTGGCGATTGATGTGGCTGTGGCGCGGGCGTTCCACATGGAACACGCCGGTCAGCGTGTGCACGAGGTGCTGGCGCACGTCGAGCCATTCGGGCAGCCCACCGGGATGGTAATACTCTGCCTCGGCTTGTGGCTGTGCGATCGTCGGTATGGCGAGCGGATGCTGCGGGTGGCCGTCTGTGCGATTGGCTCAGGGATGTTCGCGAACCTGCTGAAACTGTGCATCGCGCGGTACCGTCCGGGGCCGTTTCTTGACCTGCTGGCCAGCGACTCGACTCCTTCGGTTTGGGAGTCGTTTCAGGGGTGGTTCCCGCTCTGGCTGGCGGGATCGCGACTGCAGAGTTGTCCATCGGCCCACACGGCGTTCACCACCGGATTTGGGGTGGCACTTTGGACCCTGTTCCCCCCCGGTGGGCGACTGTTCGCGCTGGTCGTGGTGTTGGTCGCCTTCCAGCGGATCGAGGGGGCGTCGCACTTTATCAGCGACACGTTCTGGGGTGCCGCGGCTGGCTATTTTTT
>CAIUHT010000018.1 GCA_903898975.1 uncultured Planctomycetaceae bacterium | reverse complement strand
CTCTCGCCCCCCTGGTTCCACTCGGCGGCCCAGCCCGGGCCGGACAGCCCCCAGTGCCCGGCGGTCTTCTTCATCTCGGGCCGACCCATCGGCCAGCAGTAGTCGCGGATGCCGACAAAGTGCTCCGCTTCCAGCCACAGCGTCTCCTGGGCCTGAACCGGGGCCGGCAGCACCGCGCCACAGATCAGCCCGAGTGCGGTCAGCCAGCCCCCGGTCACTGCCCAGGTCACTGCCCAGGTCACTCCCCGGGTGAGTTCCCCGCTCACTCCCGGGACCATCCCCCGCAGCGTGCCCCAGGGTTCCTGCCGCCAGCCACCGCGTTCTGCTCGCATCGTCGCACCTCGTGGGGAATCGGGGCCGCCACCCGCGGCCCCCGGCCGGTACCGCTCACGCGCCCGCGCGGGTCACTTCGCCAGCAGTTCTTCGACCAGCCTGGTCACGTCGGCGTAGGTGAACCCTTCTTCCTCGGTGGGGGCCTGGTCGTTGTTGAAGCACTTCACCAGCTTCCCATCCCGCCCGTAGACCAGCACCGCGGGGATCGAGGCGATCTTGAGTTTCTCGAACACCTCCTCGGCTTCAATCGATGCCAGCAGGTTCTCGAAAGTCGCCTCCTGCTTTTCGAGGAAGGTCTGCACGCGCTCGCGGTAGAACTCGGGAGGCTTGTTCTTGATTCCCGCATAGTCGCAAGAGAGCGACAGGCAGGCGACATCTTTGGGGTACTTGCGATGGAGTTTCACCAGGTTGGGGAACTCCTTCATGCACGGCGGGCACGAGGTCGACCAGGCGTCGAGCACCACCACCTTCCCCTTGTGAGCCGCGACCTTCGCCTGGGTCTCTTCCCAGCTGGCGACCTGCAGCGTCACTTTTCCCTTGCCAGCGGCTTTGTCCTGGGCCTGGCCCAGGCCCGCGAGCCAGCCCGTCAGCAGGGCGAAGACCAGCCCCCCGGCGATCAGCCGACCGGCCCCGGTCCCACTCGACAGCCCTCGTCCCTGGACCTCAACTTCCGCCCGACCCGCGTTGTGCCGCATGGTGTCGCTCCTTCCGTCCCCCACGCATCAAGCGGGGGCGACCTGACAGTGTGAAGATTGCCCCGGGAAACGACCGCCCCGCCTGGCAGGGCGAACGACCCCAGAGAACCGGTCCGCGGACAGCCGGGAGGTGAATGTCCCCCAAGGGGATGTCCCCCAACGCAAGGCCACGAACTCAATGTGCCACAGTGCATGACCAGCCGAGGCTGTCCACGCCCCCCGCAGCTTACCCGGCCACGCCAGAGACCGACAAGCGGCTGCCAGGAGTGTGCCAGGAGCATGCCAGCCGGGGCAGTCGCTTTTCGCCGATATCGACTCCCCAAGCGAAGCTCCGCAGGCGAGCAGTCAAAGTCCGGGCTCATGCAAACCAGCCTCCTGCGGATACATCCGAAACTGAAACCACCTTGCCAAACCGTTCAGTCCGCTGGTCTCACGAGGAATTGCCACCAGCACGGCGTTGTACCGGATGCTTGCTGCCGAGGGCGTGGCTGCGACGCGCGATGTGCTGGCTGATGCTCCGGAAGCCGCCCGTGCCATTGTCGAGCAGGTGTTGCCAAATCCCGAGTTTGAGCGATTCGGTCCCGACCTCGCCGCCCGTCTGCGGGCAGCCCCCACTTCGCCCGCCCAGTCGCGAGAGGCGAATCAGAACGCCGCGGTCAGCGCTGCGGAATCCCTGTGGGCAGCCCTCAGTCCCGACCAGCAGGCGGCGTGGCAGCAGTTGTTTGAGCTGCCCGAATTCAGTGATTGAAGACGGATCTTTCCGAACTCCCCAGTCAAGCCCGCCTCGGCCGTGATCGCTGAGGCCAGTGGAGTCAGCTCAGTTCGCAGCCTGGAGAGTCCGCCCGGCCGGGATGCCGGGACGTATGCCGCCAAAGACTTCGGCTTCATCCACGTGCAGGGGACTGTGTCGGAGCACGATCAAACGGGGAAGCCACTGCGATAGGGCACAGGGCGGTGGCCCCGGCGGAGCGCAAGAGCCCCGCTCTCCGCCGTCCCTCGGCCACTCCCCGCCTACCGCATCTCCAGCAACTCGGCGAGGTGGGCCACACCAATCGGTTGCTGTTGCCGGTGCAGCGCACCGCCGATGTTCATCAGGCAGCCGGTGTCGGTGCTGACCAGCAGGTCGGCCCCGGTCGCCGTCACGCAGGCGGTCTTCTCGTTCACCATCGCCCCCGAGATCTGCGGGTAACGCACCGCGAATGAGCCCCCGAACCCGCAGCAGTTGTCCTGCTTCTCGGGGGCCAGGTACTCGGCTCCCCGCACGTGGCGGATCAGCGTCTCGGCTTCATTCTTCAGCCCCAGCCCCCGCATGTGGCAGGCGTAGTGATACGCCACCTTCCCCTCGAACCGCGCCCCCACATCGACCACTTTCAGCCGATTCACCAGGAAGTCGCTGAGCTCATACGTGCGGGCCGCCAGGGCCTGGGCGCGGGCGTGCCACACTGGCTCGTCCGCCAGCAGGTGCGGG
>CAIUHT010000017.1 GCA_903898975.1 uncultured Planctomycetaceae bacterium | reverse complement strand
CTGCCACAACCGGCGGGCGTCTTCCGCCGATCGACAATGGGGAATGAGCACTCCCTGGGCCCCGAGGTCGAGTGCCCGCATCATCGCCTCGGGTTCATCGTTGCGGAGAACCCGCACCACGGGGACTGTATTCCCCGCGTAGCACCCCTGCACCAGGGTGTCGAGCGTCGCCGCGTCGGCGGCACCGTGCTCGCAGTCGAGCAGCACGAAGTCGAACCCGGCATAGCCGAGGAGTTCGCACAGCCCCGGTTCGGGCAGGCGGATGGAACTGCTGTAGATGGTGCCCCCGGCCAGCAGCAGTTGGCGGGCGGGGTTGAGGCGGATGGTTTTCATGCGTGGACTGTATCGGGACGCGGGGTGCGAAGAGAAGGGGCTGGCCCGAGTTCGAATGCGCAGGGTCGGACAGCGTCATACGCTGTTTCCAGACCTGTTCGAGCCCGCGTCGAGTGGGCCGACGTTGTGCGGTGACAACCGAGCGGACGCGACCGCGGCGTTGTTCCGCTGCGAAACGCATGCCGGGCTGCAGCACTTGCCGGATCGCCGTGTCAAGCGGTTCGCCTGGTGTGCCAGACCGAATAGGGGAGATGCCGCCAGCAGTGACAGGCGGGGGCCGGCGTGGGTGCGGGCGGGATTGCCGGGGTGTGGACCAGCGGTATCCCGATATGCGGCGCTGGCTGTGAGGGCAAAATGAACAGCATCGACGGGAGGTCCCGGAGGCGAGTTCCAAACCCTAGGAAGCAGGAGTCAACGCAAATGATTGACGACACGAAGTTGCAGCACGATGTGCAGGCCGCGCTCGAGTGGGAGCCCAGCCTGGATGCGTCGAAGATTGGTGTGACGGCGAAGGAGAGTGTGGTGACACTGACCGGGACCGTGGCGAATTACAACAACAAGGTGACCGCCGAGCGGGCGGCGAAAAAGGTGTACGGCGTGCGGGGGGTGGCCAACGACATCGAGGTGGCCGTCCCCGGTTCGATCTGGCAGTCGGACTCCGATCTCGCATCGGCGGCGGTGCAGGCCTTGAAGTGGCAGGCGACTGTCCCGAGTGAGCGAATCAAGCTGACGGTGCGACAGTCGTGGGTGACGCTCGAGGGAGATGTCGACTGGCAGTACCAGCGGGAGACCGCCGAGCGGACTGTCCGCGGACTGACCGGCGTGGTGGGTGTGACGAACGCGATCAAGCTGAAGCCGCACGCCAAGGCGATTGATGTGAAGCACAAGATCGAAGAGGCGTACCGGCGGAGTGCCGAGCTGGACGCCCGGCGGGTCTCGGTCGAGGCGGTGGATGGCAAGGTGATCCTGCGGGGGAACGTGCGGTCGTGGCTGGAGCGGGACGAAGCCCAGCATGCGGCGTGGTCGGCCCCGGGCGTGACGGAGGTTGAGAACCTGCTGAGTGTGACTCCGTAATCGAGCGCGGCGACGCGGGTGTTGCGAAAACAGCCCGCCCGGCTCCGTCCCTTGTTCCGACGTCGATTTTCCCGGCCAGACAGCCCCACTGGCGACAGGTGAAAACGACGGCAGGATAAGGGCGCGAGACCGGGCGGGTTTTTTGTGCGCGCTGGCCAGAAAGCCACGCGTCGTACGCGAAGCCGCTGCGGAAACGCCCGCAGGAAGTCGTGTCGGGATGCAGGCGGCAAAGCCAGTGAGCGACAGGCATCGCGAACGACAGGGCCCCGCGAACAACAGGGACAGCGTACGACAGAGCCAGAGGGGGCCAACCCAGGGAGGAGCGGGGTATTTCGCGAGGGGTGCAGCCAGCTTGCCTGTCGAGATCTCGACTGCCCGAGAGACCAGGGAGGGAGAGGCGTGCCGCACTGCTGTGCACCCGCGTGGGGAGCTGAGTGGTGGGACGGATGCGCGAGGTGGGGCCAGGCCGGGCGGAGCGGCGCCGGGGCCG
>CAIUHT010000016.1 GCA_903898975.1 uncultured Planctomycetaceae bacterium | reverse complement strand
GCCGTTCATCGACCTCGACACCATGCTCAAGCTCACCGCCGCCGCCGAGGTCGACGGGGTGAAGTTTGATGGTGTTGACGTGTTTCTCTCGGCTCCCCACGTCGATATCGATTCGACCGACGACGACCTGAAGCGGCTCGCCGACAAGGTCCGCTCGTACAACCTGGCGATTGGCTCGGTCGTGGCGCCGGTCTGGCCCCCCACGGGGGGTGGTTCGGCGATGGGAACCGAATCGGAGCGCGGTCAGTTCGTCCAGCAGGTGCAGAAGGCGGCGAAGATTGGCCGCAAGCTGCGGGAATTGGGCGTTCGCCCGCACGGCGTGGTAAGGATCGACTCGGCTTGTGGACCGGGCGACTGGCTTGCCGACCCGGAAGGGAACCAGAAGAAGATTGCCAAGACGTTCCGGGCGGCGGCCGATGTGGCGGCCGACCAGGGGGAACGCCTCGCGGCGGAAGGGGAAATCTGCTGGGGCGGCATGCACAGCTGGCGGCGGATGGTGCAGTTGCTGGAGCTGACCGATCGCCCCGGGACGGTGGGCTTCCAAGCCGACATGGCTCACACGCTGCTCTACACGCTGGGGTACAACGCCCCGGAAGACCGCATCCTGCCAGCCAGTTTTGACTGGAGCAATCCGGCGGTGCTCGACGATGCGCTGGCCCAACTGACGGCGGCGCTGCGGCCCTGGACCATCGACTTTCACGTCGCCCAGAACGACGCTACCGTCAAAGGCTCGGGCTCGCACGACAAGACGGGCAAGCACTGCCTGGCGAACGACCCGGCGGGCAAGCTCAAGATTGCCCACCACGCCCGCCACTGGCTGCGCGATTCTTATGGGAATGTTCTGGGGAAGATTCGGCACATCTGCTGGGATGGGTGCATGTTCCCCAACGAGGTCATGACCCTCCCCGCCACCTGGAACAACATTCTCCGCGAGATGATCGCCGTCCGCGATGCTCACGGCTGGCGCGAGTAAGTCCCGGGGCGCCCGCTGCGGACTGCTTCGTTCCCGCGGAAAAGCGACTTAGGGGGCCTCTTTTCGCAAGTCCTGTTCCAGCCAGTTGAGCGTCAGCGGAAACGGGACCCGTCGGAACGAACAAGGGCCCTCGCGAGAGGCATCGATCCGAGCTGATTTGACACAAGTGGCTGCCCCATCAATCAGAGTGACTGGTAGGGCAACACCCCGCGGTGAGACGCGGGTCAACCAAAAGTTTCTCCCTCAGGTGCAAGGACCAACACAGATGTCGAAGCCGTTGAACATTGGGATGATCGGGTACGGATTCATGGGCCGGGCTCATTCGAACGCGTACCGGAAGGTGAACAATTTCTTCGACCTGGCTTATCACCCGGTGTTGAAGGCGGTCTGTGCCCGCGACGAGGCGAAGGCCCGTGAGTTCGCCCAGCGCTGGGGCTACGAATCGGTCGAGACCGACTGGCGGAAGATCGTCGAGCGGAAAGACATCGACGCCGTCGATATCTGCGTCCCGAACAACCTGCACAAAGAGATCTCGATCGCCTGTGCTCGGGCGGGAAAGATGGTGCTCTGCGAAAAGCCCCTCTCGATGGATACCGCCGAGGGGGAAGAAATGTGTGCCGCGGTTGAACAGGCCGGGGTGCCCAACATGGTCTGGTACAACTACCGTCGGGTCCCGGCGGTGACGATGGCCCGGAAGCTGATTGAAGAAGGCCGGCTGGGTCGGATCTTTCACTACCGCGCGCAGTTTCTGCAAGACTGGACCATCTCAACCGATCTGCCCCAGGGGGGGACCGCCCTCTGGCGGCTGGACGCCGCCGCTGCCGGTTCGGGTGTGACGGGCGACCTGCTGGCCCACTGCATCGACACCGCCCTGTGGCTGAACGGGTCGATCGACAATGTCACGGCGATGACCGAGACCTTCATCAAGGAGCGAAAGCACAACCTCACCGGGAAGGTCGAGAAGGTGGGCATCGACGATGCCTGCGCCTTCCTGGCCCGCTTCCAGAATGGGTCGCTGGCGATCTTCGAATCGACCCGCTACGCACGCGGCCACAAGGCGCTCTACACGTTCGAAATCAATGGCGAGAAGGCTTCGATACGCTGGGATCTGCACGATCTGCACCGGCTCGAGTACTTCGACCATCGCGACGAGAGCAAGTTGCGGGCCTGGCGATCGATTCATGTGACCGACCATGGCGGCGAGCACCCTTACATGGACAAGTGGTGGGTGCCGGGACTGCAGATCGGCTACGAGCACTCGTTTGTGCACCAGGTCGCCGACTTCCTCGACGCGCTGGCCAAGGGAGTCCCCGCCGAACCGACCTTCCGCTCGGCTCTCGAAACCCAGAAAGTGTGCGACGCCGTGCTGAAGAGCGCCGCCAGCGGCCAGTGGGTCAGCGTCCGCTAGAAAGCGGGTTCCCGGTGCACCGGGCGGGCCTCAACCCGCCCTGCCGGTCTGTCACCGGTCCGCTGACTTGGGTCCAGTTGGATAACTCAGGCTGGGGCGGCCGACCGCGAGATACGTGGCAGGTGGTGAATTGGCAGCGTGTTTTGGCCCGGGCTGACGGGATGCTCGACCAGACCACAGGTGTCGGTCGGTTCTTCTCAGCACCGGCTCGATTCCGTTCTCCGATCGCCCGCGGTGTTGCGTCGCAGTTGCTGTTTTCTGGAGTGTTCTCCAGGGTTGTTCGTTGGGAGGGGGTCCCTTCCGACCTTCTCGAATTTTTTCCTCTCCGCAGACTTTTTCTCAGGCAGACCATGGCCCGCAGCCGCAAGGCGGAAGTTGACGCCGCCCTCAAGAACTTCGACTTCACGAAGAACACTTACCAGATCGAACTCGACACCAATCACGGCAAGGTTCTGCTCGATCTGCTGCCCGACGTTGCCCCCGGGCACTGCGCCAACATGCTGGCGCTCGCCTCGATTGGCTTTTACAACGGGCTGATTTTCCACCGGATCGTCGAGGGCTTTATGATCCAGGGAGGCTGCCCCGACGGCAACGGAATGGGGGGCCCGGGGTACAGCATCAAGGCCGAGTTCAATAAGACCCCGCATGTGAAGGGAGTCCTCTCGATGGCCCGCAGCCAGAGCCCGGACAGTGCCGGGTCCCAGTTCTTCATCTGCACCGGTGACCCGCGGTTCCTGGACAACCAGTACACCGCCTTTGGCAGGTGTGCCGATAAAGCGAGCCTCGACGTCGTGCTCAAGATGGGCGCAGTCCCGACCAGCGAAGAACGTCCACTGCAGGACGTAAAGATCATTACCGCGAAGGTCCTCTCGCAGCCCAAGTGAGTCGGCAACACCCGAAACCGACACCGGCCCGGGAACCGCACGGACCCCCGGGCCGGTTGCATTTCCGTTGAGCCAAAGAGTGGTTGACACAGCCAGCCCTGGAGTCAACCTTACGACACAATGTCAGCGAGCCCGCTCAGCAGCCAGCCGCAGCGGTCTTTCCAGTCGCCTGCTGGTATTGGCAACTGACCCTCAACGGTGATTGTGCGGACCAGCGACTGGTAACATCTTGGACCGGCTTGCGTCCCCCTTAGCCTGTTCCTTTCTGCCAGTTTCTCTGGCCAGGCCCTCCTGTCCGTTCCATCTGGTTCGTCTGGGGGGATTCTCTCCCCTGCTCCTTCATCCTTGTTCCCTGGAAAGTGAAACGATGTCGTCGCACCCTGTGTTGATCGATGGTCAGTGGCGTCCCTCGGTCGGACAGCAGACGTTTCAGGCAGTCAATCCCCGCACCCGCGAGTTGCTGCCCGGTGTGTTTCCCGTCAGTCCGTGGAGCGAGATTGAGCAGGCGATTCACGCGGCCCACCGCGCCTTCGTCGCCACGGCGGGCTGGCCCGGGGAACGCTTCGCCCGCTTCCTCGATCAATACGCGCAGCTTATCGACGCCCACGCCGCCGAATTGGTCGCCGCCGCCCACGCGGAAACCGCCCTGCCGGTCGAACCGCGGCTGGCCAAGGCCGAACTTCCCCGCACCAGCAATCAGCTTCGGCAGGCGGCCTCGGCGGCCCGCGAGGGGACCTGGAAGCGGCCCATTCTCGACACGCAAGCCAATATCCGCTCGGCCTTCGGCCCCCTCGGCCCGGTCGTGGTCTTTGGCCCCAACAACTTTCCGTTCGCTTTCAATGGGATCGCCGGGGGCGACTTCGCCGCCGCCATCGCAGCCGGCAACCCGGTCATCGCCAAGGGGCACAGCTCGCATCCCGAGACCACCCGCCTCTTCGCCAAGCTGGCGCAGCAGGCAGCGACCGAGACCGGGCTTCCCCCAGGGTTCATCCAGTTGCTGTATCGCACCAGCCATGCCGACGGAGCCCGGCTTGTCTCGCACCAGCACGTTGCGGCGACCGGTTACACCGGTGCCCGTCAGACGGGGCTGGTGCTGAAGCAGGCGGCCGACGCCGCAGGCAAACCAATCTACCTCGAACTGTCGAGCATCAACCCCATTGTGCTGCTGCCCGGCGCGATCGTCGAGCGGGGTGCCACGCTCGCTGATGAATTCACCGGCAGTTGCCTGATGGGGACAGGTCAGTTCTGTACGAACCCGGGGCTCGTGGTGGCCCTCAGCAGCCCAGCGACTCTCCTACTGCTCGAGCAGGTCGGCCAGAAGTTCGCGACCGCTCCGGTCGGGACCCTGCTGGGCGAAGGAGTGCTGAAGCATCTCGAGGCAGGGGTGCAGACCCTCCGGACCGCCGGGGCCGAGGTGGTCGCTGGGGGGGCCCCTGGCGGAGGCCAGGGGTTCTCTTACCGCAACACCCTGCTGAAGGTATCCGCCAGCCGATTTTTGGCCGACCGCGACCGCTTGCAGACCGAAGCGTTCGGTAACTGTTCGTTGTGGGTCCTGGCCGAGTCGGCGGAGGAGCTGGTCGCGGTCCTCGACGCGCTCGAGGGGAATCTGACCGGCAGCGTTTACAGTGCCACCGACGGTAGCGACGACGCGCTCTACGCCCGTGTCGAACCGGTGCTCCGCCGGCGGGTTGGCCGGTTATTGAACGACAAGATGCCGACCGGGGTCGCCGTCTCTCCCGCGATGAACCACGGCGGACCATTCCCTGCGACGGGACATCCGGGCTTCACCGCCGTCGGCCTGCCAGTCTCGATTCAGCGGTTCGCGATGCTGCAGTGTTACGATGCCGTCCGCGATTCGCGGCTCCCTCCAGAGCTGCGGAATGCGAATCCCACTGGCCAGATGTGGCGACTCATCGATGGTCAGTGGAGCACTGCCAACGTCGGGGGCTGAGTCCCCTCGCCACGAGTGGCTGCGTCGGTTTAAACCACCGACAATCCGAGCGACTATCCTGCCAAGTGCTCGCCAAGCCATTCGCGGTGCACGCGCCGCGAGATTCCTACCCGAAGCCAGCGCTGGGCGGGACTTACCTTGACCAAGCCCTAAGGGAGGTCGAGCGTGCAACTCCCAGGGTCGGTTGATCGATCGCGCATCGCCCTCAAGGTCTCCCGGACTGAATCGCCCTGAAACGCTGGCTCTCAGAGACACATTTAAAGACAACCTGCTGCCGACCAAGCGACATCAAGCCGCGTGACATGATGGATACCAGGGGACCAACTCCAGCGGGACCAACCGGGATTTGATCGGACGCCAGGGACGGTCGTGTGTCCTGTCACACCCCTGCCCGTCGAATGGTTGGCCCGAATTGGAGAGGCTGGTGGGGGAGAGGTGGCCAATGGCGAGTGGAGACTGGCAGGTGGCGATCACTGATCGAGTATCGCTGGATTGACGCACCGATGGGGTGAACTGCCCGCCTGAACTGACGATTTGCACGAACGGAGGACTGGGGCGTGACGCGAGTTTTGCTGGCGGAGTGCAAGCAGGAGGTGTCGTCGTTCAATCCGATTCCCAGTCGATATGCCGACTTTCGGATTGTGAGCGGCCCCGATCTCTTAAGGTATCATCGGGGCGTGCGTGAGGAACTGGGGGGGGCGATTTCGGTCTTCGAGGCTGCGGACGGGATTCAACTGGTCCCCACGCTGGGGGCAAGTGCGAATACCTCGGGAGGGGTGTTGGGACAGGCCGACTTTAACCGACTGGCGGGGGAGTTGCTCAAGCAGGTGAGCCAGGCGGGCCCCGTGGATGGCGCCTGCATCTCTCTGCACGGGGCGATGCAGGCGGCGAACGAGTCCGACCCCGAAGGGTACCTGCTGACCGAGATCCGCCGGCGCCTGGGGCCCGGTGTCCCCATCGTGGTGTCGCTTGACCTGCACGGCATTCTGACTGACCAGATGCTGCGGTCGTGTGATGCCGTGGTCGCCTACCACACCTATCCCCACGTCGATTTCTACGAGACGGGCGAACGGGCCGCCCGGCTATTGCTGCGAATTCTTCGCAATGGGGTCCGGCCGGTGACGGCTCGGGTCAAGATCCCGGCCCTGGTGCGGGGCGATGAACTGATCACCGAGACCGGGGCCATCCGCGAGTGCATCGTCCGGGCGCAGGAGATTGAAGCCAGCCCGAGGGGCCTGTCGGCCGCCGTGATGTGGGGCAATCCGTTCACTGATGTCCCCGAACTGGGAACCAGTAGCCTCGTGGTGCTGGATGGAAACGCCTCCAGCGCCGGGGCCTGGGCGCTCGAACTGGCCCAGCGTTTTTGGTCGCATCACGAGCGGATGCAGGTCCCGCTGACCGGACTGGAGGAAAGTGTGCGGATCGCGGCTAACGAGCCGACGGGGACCGTTGTGCTGATGGATGCCGCCGACGCCCCCAGTTCGGGTGCCTCGGGAGATGGGAACTCGATCCTGGCCGAGATGGTGCGGCAGCGGTTTCCGCGGACAGCATTGATTCCGCTGGTCGATCCTCCCGCAGTGGTGGCGGCGTTCGCAGAGGGGGTTGGGGGGGAAGTGACTGTCCCACTGGGGGGTCACTGCGATCGGCGGCGATTTCAACCCGTGACACTGACCTGCCGGGTCAGGCTGCTGTCGGATGGTGCGTTCCGCAGCGAGTCGTTTGGGTGGCCCTGGAATTCCGGGCCGACGGCGGTGTTGCAGTCGGGGAACTTCACCCTGGTGGTGGGAACGCGGCCTGTCAGCCTGTTTGATCGCTCGTGGTTCTGGGCGCACGGGCAAGACCCACAGCAGTTTGGGGCAGTGGTGGTCAAGTCACCACACTGTGAGCCCCACATGTTCGCTGACTGGGCAGCCCGACTGCTGGTGGTGGATGCCCCGGGGTCCACGAGTGCCAACGTCCGTGCGCTGGGCCATGTGCACTGCCCGCGTCCCATGTTTCCGCTGGATGAGGTGCCCGACTGGCAGCCGCAGGTTCAATTCTTTGGGGCGGGAACTCATTGAGACGGGGGCAGGCTGTCCGACGCTCGCGAACCAGCCACCACCACTCACCGCACCCGTGGCGACGCAATTGATCGGGACTGCCGACACGAATCGCCGACCGGACGTATGAGATGCTCCAGAGCTAATGGTGCTTCAATTTGGCCGAAAACCTAAACGGGGGCGCAAAACCGACTCCGCTCATGCTTCGGCCAGTTTAATCGGAACGCCGGGGCCGCTGCCGGGCGTCAAGGGGCATAGTTGCCGAGGAGTAGTTTGCGGCCCAATTGCACGTCGAGGGGCCACTGAGGGGGGAGCGGCTGGCCATCGGGGTCGCGGGGCACATTGCCCGCGAGTGTGATGACGCATACGTCCATCCAGATTGTCAGTTCTTCAGGCTGGGGGCGATCGTCGTCTTCGTCCTCGGGGAGGTCAGAGATGATCTCACCCAGCAGCTCGGTGAGGGTGTTCCGGCGGGTCCCAAGGTTGGGGCGAACCTCAACCAGTTCCAGTTCGGCTGTGCGGACCAGTGGCTGCAGATCGCGGGGCAGAACACTGCGCGCCCATTCCACCAGGTCTTCCGGCTCTTCGTGAGGCGTGGGGAGAGCGATCTGAACCGAGCGCCCCTTGATGAGCAGCTCTTTCTTCTGGTCGTTGGAGAGTTGGTATATCGGCATGGGGGTTGGCGATGGGCCGGTGGAGAAGAGGAATTTCAGCCGGAGGGTTGCGCACACGTCCGGGTGGCCGGGGGCCCCGCGAATCCGAAGCGTGTTTCCGGAGGGAAAGCCATAACCGCTCAGAGCGACTCGCGGCGGCCTCCGAACCGCGAGCGACTCCCAAGTTTGGAGGATCCTACCACAGAGGGCAGCCAAGGGAAACGGATTGGGGCTCGTGAAAGCGTCCCTTCCGCTGGTGAACCGTGCAGCCTTCTGGACTGGAACAATTCTCGCTCGGGCCGGCGCGGATCTGTTCAGGTGCCGAGGGCTGGTTTATTCAGCAGATCACCCTCCGCCCCGGTTCCCCAATGTGCCGCAGAGGGAGTACAACAGCCGCTCGACACTCTCATCCAGGCTGGCCAAAACTGGCACGCCCATCCCTCATTCAACAGGTCCCCCGACTGTTGGAGTGAGACTTGACTTGCTCGCCGATGGAGCGCATGGAGGGAGTGACAGTCCGTGGATAGAGGCACCCCGGGCCGGTCGTCCCGCCCGGGCGGTCGGTGCGGATGAGTTTGACTGGGCGGGCTGTTATAATCGCCTCCTTGATGATTCCTATCTCTCTAAGATCTCAGTCTCCCTGCTGACGGGAAGAAGTTCATGTCTGGAGCGGATGTCTACCAGCCCTGTCTGTGTGGCAGCGGCAAGAAGGCGAAGTTTTGTTGTGCCTCGGTCTTCGAGGTCTACGATCGCCTCCACGAGTTTGAGTCTCGTGAGCAGTTCGAAAAAGCGGCTCAGTACCTCGAAGGCGTCTTGGCGCGGGGGGTCGCCTCGAAGGAGGCCCGGACCGGTCTGAGGCTGGCGCTTGTGCTTGAGTGGATGCGCTCGCCGCGCCTCGACGATAAAGTGATCGACGGGCGGGTCGCCGCCATGCTTGGGGAATTGCAGAAAGATGCCCCCGACCACCCCGAGGTACAGGCACTCGAGTGCCTGGTGCTCTCGAGGACCGATCAGTGGCATCCCAGCCTGATCAAGCTGCAGCGCATGCTGGCAGCAGTCGAGCGGATGAGCTACCCGATCCTGGTATCCGCCGCGCTGCTACACGGCCGGATGCTGGCCCAGCGTGGGCATATCGCCGCGGGTCAGATGCTGCTGCTGAACCTGATGGTCCGTTCCAGCCAGGAATTGAACCAGCGGGTGGCCGCCGAGCGTGCCGACATTCTCTCGATGCAAGGAAGCTCGTTCGCCTTTCGCGGGGTGTACGGGATGCGGAAGGTCGAGGGGCTAGGTGAGGCTCACGACACTGCCTTCGAGGGGGCTCGCACGCTGTTCTCGCTGGGCCGCTACCATGACGCCGCCAAGGCGCTGGTACCGCTGGCCCGCGAGCACGGCAATCAGCCGAACCTGTGGTGGAACATCGCCATTTGCCACCTCCTGTGCGGGGAAGAGCCACTTGCGGTGCGGGCCCTGCACGCCTCGGTCGCTAATGACCAGGACCCTGAATCGGCCGCCGAGTCGCTGGCTCTGGCCCGCCTGATTGACCCCCCCTCGGGAGACGACCTGGTCGAGAACCTGAGCTGTGTCTACAAGGCAGAGAACTTGGCCCGCGTGTTGACACAGCTTGGGGAATGGCCAAACGCCGAACGCCAGGCGGAGGAGTCCGAGCCCGAAATTCACACTTCGGTCACGGATTTTCGGCTGTATGACGCCCCTCCCCCACCGCCGGGGTCCCCTCCCGGCACACCCACGCCCAATCTACTGGGGCTGATTAGCGTGCTCGCCAACACCTCGGGCGAACCCGACGCACCCCAGTTGGTGGTGCTTGAGGCACTGGGCCGCGAGCGATTGGCGTCGGTGAGAGCCGACCTTGAGGCGCGGGTTGACGCCGGGCTGATCTCTCCGGTTGGCGAACCGACCGTCCAGCGGGCGTATCATCGCGATGAGGCGGCCTACCTCAGGGCGGTCCCGGGAGAAACTCCCTCAACCAATCACGAGACGAACCAGAATCGTCGCAATGCCTTCGCGCTCGAGGCTTGGCTCAGTTGCCGGAATGGCCTGCTGAGCGGGGCAACGCCGCTCGAGGCGGTCGGGAAGCCCGAACTGGCCGTGGCCCTCCGGGCCTCGGTGCTGGTGCTGGCCACCTACCAGCTTTCGCACCAGGTGTTGCCGACGATCGACCCCGTCCGTGAGCGGTTGGGGCTCCCGCCGGTCACCACGCTCGATCCGACGGTTGTCTCGCTGCTCGAACTCGACCCGCTCCGCCTGATGCGGGTCAATCCCTCCACGCTTGACCCGGTTCTCACCGAACGGCTGTTGCTGACTTGCCTGGGCCTCCGGCACCCGGCGGTCATCCCGTTGGCGCTCCGCCTGGCCGAGATTCCCTCGCCCGAGGACGAAACCCGCCGGACCCGTCTGCAGGAACTGGCCCTGGGAATGCTGCGTGAGTACAGCCAGTTCAGCGAGGCGCATCGACTGGCGACCCAGTGGGCGACCGAGGCCCGCGAGCAGAAACGCCCGCTCATCGAGCGCCTGAAACTGCACCTCGTGCTGCTGCGGACCTCGGTCGAGGCCAATCGCCCCGACCAACAGGAATTGGCGCTCGAAACCTGGCAGTACTACGTACCCAAGTTCCCGGAACTGCGGGCCAACCTGATCGGAATCCTGCAGAACTACGTTGGCGATGGACCGTGGTCGACCAACACGTTGGGTGGCGAACCAGCCGGCAGCGTGACCCCCGGGGGAATCTGGACCCCCGAGTCGGCTGCTGCTGCCGCCTCTCCCCCCAGCCAAGGCCTCTGGCTTCCCGGTCAGTGACCGACTGGACCAGTCGCTAGCCGGTTTTGTCACGGACCTAGCCGGGAACAGGAGGATCCGGCAACCATCCGTGTGGGTCATCCGGCTCGTTTGCTCAAGGGCTTGGTTCGGTCACTCGGTTGGCCGGGCCATTCTCTTGGTGAAGAGAGCTTCGGGTTGCTCAAACCGCTTCAGCCTCGATTCTCAACCTGGGACCCGTGCCCGTTCCTACTGACCCCCCACATCATTGAACGGTCCCCCGCGCTCGCGGCGGCGGGACTGTCCCTTGGTTCGAATGGGTCGCCATTCGCTGCGGTGACTCGCTGAAGGACATACACGTCATCAAGGAGGGCACAACTCAGGTTGTCGTTCAGCACATCGCTGGCTTCCGCCAGCTGCCTGCCCTACCACGATCAGATCGGCACTTCAATCACGCTGCCCTGTCTTAGCCGCGTTCTGCAGCGAGCAGCCCGTCGCGCGTGCCCACCGCCTGTGACGCCCCGGACTGCAGCGGCCTCTGTCGCCGCCTGGATGGTGGGCTTGGGTCGGCCAGCTTAGGTGTGGAGGCGGGCCCCGGAATCGCAGCCGCCCGGATGGTCTGTGTGACGGAGTCGGAAGAGTCCGTGCGGCTTGAGCGGCCTTCGGTGCCAGGGGCTTCACAGGCCAAGCGGAGGGGCTGTTCTGAAACCAGGGCTGCTCTCCCCTGCCCCACGTGGGGTTAGGTTGAATTCGTGTTTGTTCCCGTCGTGATCGCAAGGGTTTTTTATGCGCAGTGAACTTCCCCCTTGGGGCCGCGATGAGCTGCCCGAGCCCCTCCCGTTCACCCTGGGCAACATCCTCAAAACGATTGGCCCCGGGGCGATTCTGCTCGCCGCGTCAATTGGCGGTGGCGAGTGGCTGGTCGGACCAGCCGCCGCCGTCAAACATGGTGTCGGGATCTTCTGGATCGCTACTATCGCCATCGTACTCCAGTTGTTTTTCAACCTCGAAGCGCTGCGGTACACACTGTATACGGGCGAGCCGGTGATTACCGGGTTTATGCGGCTTGCCCCGGGTTCGCGGTTCTGGAGCCGGCTGTACGCCGCGCTGACCGTCATTCAATTGGGTGTCCCCGCCCTCGCGGTGGGCTGCGCTCCGGTGCTGTTCAGCCTGCTGCATCACCGCCTTCCCGATGAACAGGGGGGCAACAACTGGCAACTCATCGCGCTCGCATACCTGACCATGGCCCTGGGGGTGCTGCTGTTGACCTCGGGCGGCAAGGTCGAGCGGACACTCGAACGCGTCTCCTGGGCGATGATTCTATATATCTTTATCTTTCTGCTGTTCGTCAACTGCTGGTTCGTACCCCCCGCCCAGTCGTGGCAGACATTGCTCGGGTTTGTGCAGTTTGGCACCGCCCCCCGCTCGGCGGCGGGTGAGGTCGACATGCTGCTGCTGGCAACCCTGGCGGCGACCGCAGGGGCCGGGGGGATTGGCAACCTGACCCTGTCGAACTGGGCCCGCGATAAGGGGATGGGCATGGGATCCCGGGTCGGGGCGATCGAAAGCACCAATGGCGACCCCACGGCTCATCAGGCCGAGCCCGTCGGCAAGGTCTTTGAACTCACACCCGAAAATCTCGCCCGCTGGCGCACATGGTGGCGGTATGCGAACATCGACCAGTGCTGGCTGTGGGCGGGAGGCTGTTTCCTGGGGATGTATCTCAACGTCAATCTGGCCCTCGCCATTTCCGACCCCAGCCGCAAGCTCGATGGTTTGGCGGCCGGAGCGTACCAGGCCGAGCAGATGGCCCGGCAACTGGGCGACTGGCTGTGGTATGCCGGGCTGTTGAACGGGTTTTGGATTCTATTCTCAACCCACTTGGGCAACACCGACGCCATGGTGCGAAACGTGACTGACATTCTCTGGACCGCCAACCCGGCGACACGGCGGGCGAACCCCCGGGGCATTCTACAACTCTATCGGCGGGTGCTGGCGGTGGTGACGGTCTTCGGCGCGTGTGCGCTCCTGTTTGGGAAGGCGATGGAACTGTTCAAGTTCCTGGGCTTCATGGCGAACGTGATCCTCGCGCTCGGCAGCCTGCAGTTGCTGGCGGTCAATCACTGGCTGATGCCACGCCCCCTCCGGGCCGCTTGGTGGCGACAGCTGATGCTCGTGATCTGCTGCCTGTTCTATTCCACCAGCACCGCCCTGGTGGTCTGGCAGCAGTTTCAGCCCAAGCCAGCCGCCGCCGCCGCCGCCACCCCTAACAACCCGCCGACCGAGCAGCCCACAGCCACGGGCACCACGGAGCCAGGCACCACGGCGGCAGAAAGCCTGGAGCGTTAACACGGGGCGAGAATTGAGCCTCGGCTCGGCACATCCCCCCCACACAGATTACCCAGCCTGCCAGTGCAACCTGGCTGCCATAGCCTGCCCGTCTTTCCAGTGCGGCCATTTGCGACGAAAATCGACCGCTTTGAGCAATTGCCGCGGGAAGAGTGCGACAACACCGGCCGATACAAAACGGGGAATGCCAGGGTCCTGCAACGACGCTGGCGGCCTGTTGGCCCGTGGGGTGCGTCGCCCCCCGGGCTGCCGCGTGGGACGCTCGGCACACTCCTCGTCTCGCCGACCCGCGCCGGTCACTCGCCCGTGTGTTCTCAAGGATTGTGAACCCTCATGGCCACCCAGGGACCGGATCGTCGGGGCACTGACTCGGCCCCCCGCGAGCGAGACGACGAGGAAGCACCCATGACGGTCGAACAACGCCTCGAATCTCTCGAACGCTCACTCCGCCGCTGGCGTTTGGTGGGCTGGGGCCTTGTGGCCTGCTCGCTGTTGCTAGGTGCTGGTCTGGTCTGGTCCATTTGGGGAACCCGCGGTTCTATCCGTACCCGCAATCTCTATGTCGTGAATGACAAGGGTTACGCGGTAGAACTGACTACCTCCGCCGAGGGGGATGGCCTGATCAGCGTCAACGACCACGCCAACTTCCCCCGAGTGATGTTCGGCAACTCTCAAAAGGGCTACGGCAAGCTTGAGCTGTACACCGCGCAGTCGCAGCGTCTCGTCATGATTGGCGGCACTGGCTCGGGCGGTCAGGTCGCCGTGTTCAACAACACCGGCCACCGCGTGGTCGACATGCAGGCCAAGAAGACTAATAGTGGGGCGATTATTGTCTCCGACTTTGACGGCAACATCGTGCAGGGGCTGGAAGGTGATATTCGGACCGCCCTTCCCCCGGGCAACACCCGCGGCACGTGGCGCTAGTCGGCCCTCACCGGACGCCCTCTCGCTGCACGCAGCAGCCCCCCACGGCGACCACGCGACACGTGCAACTCGCAGCCATCGCTGCGCTACAGGCTCTCCCGCGCCCAGCGGTATCGAGTTAAACAACCTCGGCTCACACGCTGAGCCTTTCGCCTCAATTCGGCGACGTGGTCTTGTTCGATTCGCCTTTTGGTGCACGACTACACCCAACGCACTCAACGCCCAGGCGCGGCAACCGCGCCGCAATTTCCCGTGGCTTATCCCGGCCTGGTCGTCGCCTCCACCGGCCGTGGCACAAGTTTCTTCACTGGGCACAAGTACTTCACTTGGCAAGTTGGGATGCCCTGTTTTTGGGCACTTTTTGCCAAAGGCCCCGGCTGAAAAACTCGCCCGGTCCCCGCAGTTCCCAAATCCCGGTTCTGAGCCCCAATTCTTCGCCTCTCCAATCTTGACATCGCTCAAGTTTCAGCGGGAAAATCGACCTTCTCGTGACAACCGGCGTTCGATCAAGGTCGCCGCGATCCTGTGGGACGGGTCTCACTCGAACCAGCGGCGCGTCGGAGCCTCTCGTCCTTACCAGTTCTGATCTCGCACCGCTCCCAGCAGTGCCGCGATCACGATCTTGGGTCTTGCGTTCAACTTGCCGCTCTGGCGGTTCAGTTCTCACTTTTGACAGCGCTCGCCGTTCTTCCCTCTCACGGTGCATGGTCATGGTGTCGCGCTCCACTTCTGATCCAGCCCGCTCCGCTACCCTCACCCCCTGGTCGGCACCTCTCGCCCTAGACGTTTCCGACCCGGTCACCGCAGCACCTCCAAAAGGCGGTGCCCGCCCCAAGCACTTCCACCCGGCATTGCTTGCACTCACGTTCTGCGGGCTCGCACTCGGATTGGCGATCAGGACCACCTCAGCCCTCGCTCAAACACCATCTCCCGAGACTCCGGCCACATCGGTCAATCCGGCACAGGCAAATCCGTCTCCGGCCAACACCGCTCCGGCCGAGCAGGTTCGCGCAGACGCTGCCGCTCCCACTGGTCCGGCCGACGCTTCACGTGATGCCACCGCCGACGATGCGGCAAAGGTTGAGTTCTTCGAACGCCATGTCCGCCCGCTGCTGGTTGAAAAATGCTTTACATGCCACTCCGCCGAGACGAATTCGCACGGTGGCCTGAGGGTGGACGATCGCAACGGCCTGCTCACGGGAGGGGGTCGCGGCGCCGCGCTTGTCCCGGGCGATCCCGACGCCAGCCTGCTGATCAAGGCGATCCGCCGCGAGGGAGCCCTGAAAATGCCCCCCCAGGGCGAACTCGATGAGCAACAGCGTGAGTTGCTGAGCCGTTGGGTCGCAGAGGGAGCGGCGTGGACTCCCGTCCGGGTTCCCTCGTCGCTGGGCGAACGGAACGAAGACTATGAACATCTCCGCCAGACCCATTGGGCGTGGCAGCCACTCGCCAAGCCATCGCCCCCCAGCGTCACCAACGCGGCCTGGCCAGCAGACGACCTCGACCGTTTCATCCTGGCGAAACTCGAAGAGCGCGGATTGCCACCGGTCGAGACCGCCGACCCCGCGACCCTGCTGCGTCGTGTCGCGCATGACCTCACCGGCTTGCCCCCCACCCCGGAAGAACTCGCCGAGTTCGTCGCAGACCCCAGCGATGCCGCCTACACCCGGGCCATCGACCGGTTGCTTGCATCTCCCCGGCATGCCGAGCACTGGGCCCGGCACTGGCTCGACGTGGCACGGTATGGCGAATCGACCGGTTCGGCCCGCAACCTCCCCTACCCGCACGCCTGGCGATACCGCGACTATGTGATCGCCGCGTTCGCTGCCGACATGCCCTACGACCAGTTCCTCCGCGAGCAGGTCGCGGGGGATCTGCTGCCCACCAGTTCGGTCGCCGAAAAAGCCCGCCAATTGGTCGCCACTGGCTTCCTCGCCGTCGGTGTGAAAGATGTGAACCAGCGGTTCAAGGTCCGCTACCTCATGGACAACGTCGATGAACAGATCGACGCCGTGACCCGCGCGTTCCTCGGGCTCACCGCCAGTTGCGCCCGCTGCCACGATCACAAGTTCGATCCCATTCCCCAGACCGACTACTACGCCCTCGCCGGGATCTTCCGCAGCACCGAATCCTGCGATGGGCTGCGCAACAAGATGGGGGGCGGGGGACTCGACTACTACGACACCTCGGCACTCATCAGTCTCTCGGCCGACCCCCTGCCCCGGGGAAAACAGGAGGAACTCGCCGCCGCCCGCACCGCCCTGCAGGCCGCCCAGGCGGAACTCCGGAAGGTCAACCAGTCAGGGATGGCCGACGAAAAGACCCCCGACGGGAAGACCCGCCGCCAAGCCGCCCGCCAGCAGGTCGATGCCCTGCAGCAAAAGCTGCTGGAACTGAACGACCCCGCCCAGCAGGGGCCCATCGCTCTCGGTGTCCGCGACGCTCAACAGGTTGGGGACACCGAAGTTCGCATCCGGGGCGAAGCCGAGAAGCTGGGGCCCGTCGTCCCCCGCGGCTTCCTCAGCCTGATTCCCATCGCGGACCCACCCCGTGTTCCCGCCCGACGCAGTGGCCGGCTGGAACTCGCCGACTGGCTGACCGACCCCCGCAACCCTCTCACCAGCCGCGTCATGGTCAACCGGGTCTGGCTCCATCTCTTCGGTCGCGGGCTGGTTTCGACCCCCGACAACTTCGGTACCACTGGCGATTCCCCCACCCATCCCGAACTGCTCGACCACCTTTCGGGTCAGTTTGTCTCGCAGGGTTGGTCGCTCCGCCAACTCATCCGCCGACTGGTGCTCAGTCGCACCTACCGCCTGTCGTCACGGGCGCCGACCCAGCATCTCGCCAGCGATCCCGACAACACCTTGCACTGGCGACATTCTCCCCGGCGGTTGTCCGCCGAAGAATTGCGCGACACCACCCTGCAACTCGCCGGCCTTTTGGATCTCCAGCCGCCCGCCGGGTCCCCCGTGCAGTCGCTCAAGGTCATCGAGATTTCGAACAACGGAGCCGAGGCCAAACGCTTTGCCCAAATCGCTCGCGAAAGCCGGCATCGCAGCGTCTTCCTCCCGCTGGTACGGACACAAACCCCGCAGGCCCTGGCGGTGTGGGACTTCGCCGAGCAGGGACTGGTCACCGGCCAACGCTCGAGCACCACTGTCGCTCCCCAGGCGCTTTACCTGCTCAATAGCGACTTTGTGATCGAACTGGCCCGCGAGCTGGCCCAACGCCTGACCGCGACGGGTGAGGCCGATGCAGGCACCCGCATCACGCAGCTGTTTGAGTTAGCCTACGGTCGCCCGGCAGAACCAGCTGAGCGCGAGCGGGCCGAGCGCTACCTGGCCGAATACCAGGCTGAATTGGAGGCGTTGATCCCCCCGCTCCCCGACCGACCCGAACCTCCCGAACTGTCCCACGAGGGAGCGGCCCCGCCACGTCCGGGGGTCCCAATCCCCGCCGGAGTCGAGGGAGCCCGCGATCCCCGCGAACGAGAACGCAAGGCGTGGGTCAGTCTCTGCCAGGCAGTGCTCGCCAGTGCCGAGTTCCGCTACCTGCGGTGACCCTTTCGCACCACAACCCCGCCAAAACGTTCCATTCCTCTCCCCCCCCTCGCCACCCCGTTTCCAGAGAGTGTCGAATGAGCCAGACCTTCGAGCAGGCGGGCAACCCGGGGCCCTGGGGCCGCTTCCCCCGTCGGAGAGTGCTCCAGACCATGGGGGGTGCCGTGGCGTACGACGCGCTGACCCGTCTTTCCGCTGCCCGGCAGGCCCGGGCCGGGGAATCCCTTAAGGTGGATGTTGCCAAACTCACGCCACTCGCGGCGAAGCCCCCCCATTTTTCCACGCGGGCGAAGCGCGTCATCTTCGTCTTCATGGAGGGGGCGATGTCGCAGATGGACACATGGGAGTACAAGCCCCGCCTCCAGGCAAGCGACGGTCAGCCCGGCCCTGGCGGAGGCAAGCTGGTCGCCTCCAGATTCCGCTTTGCCCAGCATGGGCAGACCGGGACGTGGGTTTCGGAGTTGTTCCCCCACATGGCCCGCCACGTTGATCGGTTCTGCTTCCTCCGTGGTCTGCACACCGACACGCCCGCTCACCCGCAGGCGGTCATTCAACTGCACACCGGCACCGCTATCGCCTCGCTCACCCGTCCGTCACTGGGGGCCTGGCTGCTGTACGGCTTGGGGACAGAGAACGACGACCTGCCGGGGTACATCACCATCAACCCGCCGGCGAACTTCGGCGGCACCATCAATTTTGGCAGCGCGTTTCTTCCGGCTCATTACCAGGGCACACGCATTGACGACACGGGGAACATGCCCAATCTGCGACCGGTGGTCGACCGCCGTCTACAACGTCGGCAGCTCGACCTGGTGCAGGAACTCAACCGCGGCTTCGAGGCCCGCGAAGGGTCCCCCCGCGAGGTTGGCTCGGTCATCGAAACCAACGAGCTGGCGTATCGCATGCAGGGCAAGGTCCCGCGGCTGCTCGACATTTCGCAGGAACCGGCCCCCGTGCGGCAGGCGTACGGGGTGAAACCCGGCCCCGACGGGGCGTTCGCCCGACAATGCCTGATGGCCCGCCGACTGAGTGAAGCGGGCGTCCGCATTGTGGAGATCTGCCAGGGGGGCTGGGACCACCACAACAATCTCCACAAGGGGCTGGTTCGGAACAGTGGGCTGGTCGATCAGCCTGTGGCGGCGTTGCTGGACGACCTCGACCAGCGCGGCCTGCTGGACGAAACGCTGGTGCTGTTTGGCAGCGAGTTTGGCCGCCAGCCCAGCGCCCAGGGCGAGGATGGCCGGGACCACAACATCACCGGCTACCCCATGCTACTGGCGGGGGCGGGCGTGAAGGCGGGGTACTCTCACGGCGGGACCGACGAGTTCGGCATCCGGGCCATCTCAGGGCGAATGCACACCACCGACCTGCACGCGACACTGCTGGCCTTGATGGGACTCGAACACACCGCCCTCACCTATCGCTACGCTGGCCGCGACTTCCGCCTCACCGATGTCGCTGGTGAAGTGGCCCGCGAGATTCTGGCATAACCACCATCGCGGCCAAGCGCAACGTCACATGTTGCGACTCAGCAAGCCGGAGCCACCAATCACACTACGCCTGGAGTTATCGTCCCGCGCACCTGCGGCACCGCAAGCCGGGGCCTTGCCCGCTGAGGGGGCGTCTCTTGTCGCCCCTCGGATGACCCAGCCTGGCGTGTCTTGCATCCCTCGGTTCGGGCACCGGGCCAGTGGGCGATTGTGAGGTCGCGGTGTGGCGGCGGCAACCCGCTTTAACCTCGACAATTCAGTTTTTCTGCGGGAATCAACAGATCTTGCAGGATCTGGCCGCCAATGATTGTCTCGCGGACAATTCGTGAAACGTCATCCACCTGCACTCGGCCGTACCAGATCGCCTGCGGGTAAATCACGACCACGGGACCGTGTTCGCATTGATCGAGACACCCGGCACCATTCGCCCGAACGAGCGGCCCCAGGTTGTGTCGTTTCAGCTCGGCTTTGAACGCCTCCCTCAACGCCCCCGTGCCACAAGCGTCACACGACCCGCGCGGATGTCCCGCCGCCCGCTGATTTCCACAGATAAAGAGATGACTCGTGAAGGGTGGCATCAATCCAACTCGCTGTGAAAGGCCAGGTCGCCACCATCCCGGGCAGGCCCGGATGAGGCCCACTCAACGCAACTGCCCTGCGGAGGCACCGTGGCGGAACAATCGCGCCTCCCCACCATGCCACCTCCTGCCAGGGAAACTGGCACGGTCGCGATGTTGCCCCCTTGGTCAACAAGCGCAAAGTGCGAGCTGTCGCCCCCCCAGGCCACTGCCCAAGCTGGTCCAGCCTGCTGGCCCCAGCCCAGGCACGGTGGGCTTGCTAAAAACCGCGGGCCTGGCGGATGTGCTCGAAGGTGCGGAGTTCGTACGGAATCTGCACGTAGTCGAGCAGCCGGCAGAGACTCCGGCACGCCACCCCCAGCCCATCGGGACCACTGAACCCACCGAACTGGCCCCCTCCCTTCAAGTGCGGCTCGAGTTCAAGGAAGACCCCAGGCAGCCCCAGCTTCTTCATCTTGCGATCGATTGTCGGGAGACTCTCGCGCAGATCCTTGAAGATCAGGTCGTGGCCGCTGTCGCCAATGTCGGCGGGCACGAAGTTCTTCAGTCGCTCTTCATCAACCACCCCCGTCCACTCCAGCGACGGGTCGATCCGGTAGTCCTTGATGTGGAAGTACCCAAGGTGTTTCTGCATCGCCCGATACTCGGCGAGGCACGCCAGGGCGTCGTAGTTCTGCGACGAGATGTTCCCCCCGTCGAAGATGCAGACCAGGTTGGACTCGTTGACCTTGCGAGCCAGCTCGGCCATCAGTTGCCCGTTCTGGCCAATCAGGTTCGCCTCGACCTCGAGGGCGTAGACAATCCCGTCGCGGGCACACCGCTCGGCCATCTTCGAGAGCTGATCGACTGCCTTCGCCACGTGCGGCTTGGGGTCGGTCCCGCGGGGATGGTAGAACGAAAACCCGCGGATCATCTTCGCCCCCAGCGCGTGTGCCCGGTCGATCGCCGTCGCGACATCCTCCTTGAGGTACTTGTCGAACGGGACGAACCGGTTGTGCGACCCATCGTCGATATCAAGCAGCTTGACCTTGCCTAGCGGCGACCCAATGCTGGCCACGCTCAGACCGTAGTCATCCTGCAGCTTGCGAACCTGCTTCAGCTCGGCCTTATCGAGCTTCATGATGTTCTTCACTTCCCCGGTCACATTGAGGAAGCGGGGGCTGTAGTACTGTAGTCCCAGCGCCGCCAGCACCGCGAACTGCTCGACCACTGACTTCGAGTTCGCTGCCTCGTCGGAAAAGGCGCTCAAAATCACCGGTGGCAACGAAGCGGCGGCACGGGTCGAGGCAGGCGAAGCGGGACGCTGGGTCATGGGGGCACGCTGGAGCAGAGGGAAACGCGCAGGGCAGGTCCAAACACCGGGTTGGCACCCCACCCAGGGCGGGCGAGAACTCTCTCGCCGGGCTGGTGCGGCCCGCGGCGGCGGCATTGTCAGCCACCCGGGGCGGCGTTGCAAGCGTGTGCCAAGCGTGTGTTAGAATCGCCCCGCCCCAAAGCCCGGTCCGCCCCGCGAACGCTCGCAGGGCCCCGGCCCAGCCCGGCTGGTGAGTCCACCGGCAACCCCGGTGGCCAGCCTCCGGTCGCATGCGGTTCCCGGCGATGGGTCTATGTTCTTCTCGTTCCCTTTTACGTGGCGGTGTCTCATGTCGGTGGAAGTCGATGTTTTGTACCAGGGTGAACTGCGTTGCCGGGCCACCCATGGCCCCTCGGGCGATCAGCTCACCACCGACGCCCCCGTCGATAACCACGGGAAGGGTGAGAGCTTCTCGCCCACCGACCTTGTCGCCACGGCTCTCGGCGCCTGCTCGCTCACCATCATGGGTATTGTCGCCCAGCGGAACGGGCTCGATATCGCCGGAGCAACAGCGCACGTCATCAAGGAGATGGCCACCCAGCCCGTCCGCCGCATCGGAGCGCTGAAGGTGACAATCACCATCCCCGCCGAAAAGGCGGTGAAGCTGACCGCCGACGACCGCAAGAAACTGCAGGAAGGCGCCCTTCACTGCCCGGTTCACAAGAGCCTGCATCCCGACATCTCCGCCCCCATCGAGTTCATTTTCAGCAACTGACCACTCCCGACCGGGTGTCCCGAACCGGTCACGCCCCCGCACCTGCGTGTGGTCGCGACTGGTTCTCCCGCTTCCCGGCTGCTACTCCCGTTCGCACTCTTCACAGCTCTCTCGTCGACAGGAATCACCGCGATGTGCTGCACAGCAAACTGGCTTCGTCCCTGGGGTCCGTGGTTGGGCCTGCTGCTGCTGGCTGGCTTCGTGGCGGGAGGCTGGGGTGCCTGGGGAGTCGCCGCGCAGGATCAGGCGACCCGCCCCGGAGCGCCCCGCCCCGCGGTGGCTTTCCCCGCCCCATTCATGACGGTCTTCGCCGGCGGGACTGGCAGCGGTTGGCACCTGCGGGACGCCCGTCTCGAAAAGCGGGCCGATCGCAATTTCCTCGTCGGGACCGCCCTCGATGTCGAAGGCTGGACTCGTGGCCTCAAAATCGAAGTCGCCTGGGACAAGGTCGATTCCATCGTCGTCTACGACTCAGCCGAACAGTTTGAAGAACGAATTCGCGAAATGCTCGCTGAGGCGGCGAGTGGAATGCCCCCGGCGGAAGACGACGCCGCGACTCCCCCGCCTCCCGCCCGATAACCCGGTTGTGCGGGTCGGCCTCCCGCCTCCCCGCCTTGCCTCTGCACCCCGCTTGGCCATGTCCACCCCCCCCGTCACCTTCGCCCATCTCGCCGCCTCTCGACGGGAGTGGATTGACTCCATTCTCCGCCCCTGGTGCACCACGGCCGCCCGTCGAGAACAGCTGCAGGCCGAGCACGAATGGACCGACGTGGCGGGCAAGGTCGACCCCAACAAGACACTCTGGTTCTGGGCCTGGAGCCGGTTTCCCGAACTGGTCAATCATGAATTGACCGGGATCGATGAAACTGGCGAAGTGACCGTGACCCTCGCCGACGGACGCGAAGTGCGGGGCTACCCCGACGCTCGCGAAAGCCTGCATGGCGAACTGGTGCTGCTCTGCCCGGCGACCAGCGGGCGGGGCCGGGGCGAGTTCGCAGGGCCGTTCTCGCTCGATGATGTCACCCAGGTCCGCCGAGGCCAGGGCTGAACATCACGGCCCTCCCTGCCTGCCCACCCGGTTCTCGCTCGCGACTCTTCGCCCCGACCCGGCCATCGGTCCCACCTTCCCGTGCCGCGCTCGGCCCCCAGCCGCCACGACGCCAATTGAACTGAAAGGCCCGCCGCATGCTGCCACTGCTTCCGCCATCGACCTCCGACAGGCTCGCCCGTGGTCCCCAGTCCCCCGCCTTCGGGATATCCGGGGAGAGCACTTCTGTCCCGCGACGCACGCCCCCGCGGCGAGCCGCGGCACTGCTGCTGGTCTGGGCGCTTCTCTGGCTGCTGGCACCAGCTTCGACCACCCACGCGGATGAGAGGTTGAAGACCCGCAACGTGCTCTGGATTACCCTCGATGGGCTCCGCTGGCAGGAACTCTTCGGTGGTGCCGACGAGAGCCTGCTGAACCGCGAGTCGGGAGGCGTCCGCGATGTCGCCGCCCTGCGACGCGAGTTCTGGCGCGACACCCCCGAGGCCCGACGGACCGCGCTCCTCCCATTCGTCTGGAGCGAACTTGTTCCCCGCGGCCAACTGTTTGGCGATGCGACCCGCAACAGCGTGTCACGCGTCACCAACGGGCTCAACTTCTCCTACCCCGGCTACAGTGAGTTGCTGTGCGGGTTCGTCGACCCGCGCATTGACTCGAACGACAAGAAGAACAATCCCAACGTCACAGTCCTCGAGTGGCTGCACGCCAAGCCGGCATTTCAGCAGCGGGTCGTGGCCTTCACCTCGTGGGATGTCTTCCCCTTCATCATCAACAGCCAGCGGAGTGGCATCCCGGTCAACGCGGGATGGCAACCCGCTCCGCCCGAGGGGGCGAACGCAGCCGACCACCTCCGTTGGGAACTGGGCGAAGCCCTGCCCCGCCTGTGGGACGGCGTCCGGTACGACGCGCTGACGTGTGCCGAACTGCACCAACACCTCGACACCCACCGCCCTCGCGTGATCTACCTCTCCCTGGGCGAGACCGACGATTTCGCCCACGACGGGCGGTACGACCTCTACCTCCACGCGGCCCGCAAGAACGATCGCCTGATCGCCCGGCTGTGGAACCGGTTGCAGTCGCTCCCCGAGTACGCTGGCTGCACCTCGCTGGTCCTCACCACCGACCACGGCCGCGGAGACGATCGCGTCGCCTGGAAGAGCCATGGCAAAGACCTCCCGCTCTCGCAGTTCCACTTCATCGGGGTGGTGGGGCCCGACACTCCAGCCCTCGGCATTCGCGAGGGGCTGAACGTCACCCAAAGCCAGATCGCCGCCACGGTCGCCCGCCTGCTGGGCGAAGACTATCGCGCCGCCGTCCCCCAAGCCGCCGAACCCCTCCCCGGTGTCCTCCCCTGATCGGTTCTTGACCCCCCAACCCACCCGGGACCAGCAAGACGTTGCGTCATGACAGTTGCAGCGCCGGAATCGATGAATTCCTGGCGAACATCCCGTTCCCCCGCGTCGACAACTGGCCGCAACCAACACGACAGGCGTACAATCTCGGCATCGAGGTCTCCCCCCCCTTCCTCTGCGACGTTCAGAAGCCGTGCTGGCCGGACCACTCTTTACCCGTGAGGTGCTGACCGCGCCCCGCTCACTGTGGCACTTTGTGCTGCGGGCCGGGTATGCGTTCGCCCTCTTCGTGCTGATGTACACCGCCGGACAGGCGACCTTTGGCTGGAGGCAGGCGACCAGTGTCGCCGAACTCTCTCGATTTGGCCTGCTGCTGTTTCAGGTCTTCGCCCTGGTCCAGCTGTCGCTCGTGCTCTTCTTCGCCCCGCTCTTCGCCGCCAGCCGGGTTGCCCAGGAAAAAGACCGGCAGACACTCGTGCTGCTCCTCCTGACTGACCTCCGCAGCCACGAACTCGTGCTGGGCAAACTGGGGGCGGCGTTGTTGTCGGTCGCCGTCCTGCTCGCGGCGTCGGCCCCCGTGCTGGTCCTGGTGGGACTGCTGGGAGGAACGTCGCTGGGGCAGATTGGCTGGTCGCTCGCCCTCTCCGCGGCAGTGGGTCTCGCCGCCGGTAGCTGGGGAGCCATGGTCGCCTTCTGGCGTGAAAAGACCTTCCAGACCCTGGCGATCTCTGTACTGGGGCTGGTCTCGTTCGTGGGCCTGGTCGAAGTGGGAGTGGCCCTGCTGGGTGGAGCCGCGACCCCCATGGGCCGGGTGCTCTCGTGGTTCGACCCCTTCCGCGGGCTCTCGCTGC
>CAIUHT010000015.1 GCA_903898975.1 uncultured Planctomycetaceae bacterium | reverse complement strand
CATACCGAGGGGGGCCGCACCGAACGCTACCGGCACTATGTCCGTCGGCGGTTCACCCTGAGTGAACCGCAGATTGGCATCCTGACCGAACTGCTGCTGCGCGGCCGGCAGGCGATGGGCGAACTGCGAACCCGGGCCAGCCGCATGACCCCCCGCGGTTCCCTCGACTCGCTCGAACAACTCCGCACCGAACTGCAGGGGCTGCTCGACCTGAAACTGATCCAGGCCGACGGGCCCCTCGAACGCCGCGGTGTCGAGATCGACCACAATCTCTACCAGCCGCAGGAAAATGCCCGGGTCGCCTGGAAGGAAGTCGCCGACGAACCCCCCGCAGCCTCTCCCTCGCCGGCCCCCCCGTCACCGACGGCTCCGTCGCCCACCTCCCCGTCGCCCACCTCCCCGTCGGCTCCACACTCGTCCGCCAGTTCACCGGCCCCAGCGGCCCCAGCGGGCACCATCAGCCGGCCCCCCACGACTGGATTCGCCACCGCTGGCCCTGCTCGTGCGGGAGGAAGTGAGGGATCGGTCGACGACGCCCGCCTGGCCGGGCTGGAGGCCAAGCTGACCCGGGCCCTGGCCGATCTGCAGGCGCTGCGGCAGTCGCACGAAGAACTGCGGAGCGCACACGAGCGGCTGGAATCTCACCTCGAACAACTCCGCCGCGACCTGGGCGGTTGAATCGTCTTGGGGAACGCGGCCGACAACTGCCCCGCTCCCCCATCAAAAACCTGCGGGGCCGTTGACGCTCAACTGGAACCGACGATGTCAACCCCCACAGCGGACTCCGCTGGGCCGTGTGGGGAGAGCCGGTTGAGGGCCAGCCGTGGTGATGGCCGACGCTGTGATCGACGATGCGGCGATAACCGTCGGCGTTCAGGATCTCCGCGTGAAAGCCGCTCGCGAAATCCGCCGGCTCGCGGGCAACGCGCAGTCCGCTGTCAGCCGCTCACTTCCACCAGCAGGTCGAACATCGCCCGGTAGTAGTTCATCACCTTTTCCGGGTCGGCGGTCGCGGGGCTTTCCGACAGCAGAAAACCGTCGTAATTCCGCTGCTTCAACAGGCCAAACAGTTCCCGATACGGATACGCCCGGTCGAAGAGATCGTGGATGTGCATGGTCTGCCCCAACTTGTCGGCGACCAGTTCGAAATTCGCTTTCACCGAGCCCTCGACCACCTCGCCCGGGTTCGAGTTCCAGCAGACCACCACCTGCGGATGGTCGGCGACCTGCATGATCTGCCGCATCACCCCCAGTTCCTGGGTCCCCGGGCCATGCACCTCGACCCGCACCTCCTGCCCAAACCCCGAGGCACACTCACCACACTCGTGGAGCGCCTTGCCAATCCGCTCGATGGTCACCCGGCGGTCTTCATCCTTCACAAACCCGTTGGGCCGCACCTTGACCCCCGTCCCGCCAAGGTCGTGCGACAGTTCCAGGAACTGCTTGGTCTCTTCGATGTTTTTGCGAACGACCGCCGGGTCGGGGCTGTGATACTCGCAGGCCGATCCCGGACCGACGAATTCGACCCCCGCCTCTTCAAACTGGCCCCGCACCTGTTTTCGCTGCTCGTCGGTCAGCGCGATTTCAACGCCATGCTTGTGGGTGCTCCGCAGTTCGACCCCCTCAAACCGCGCCTGCTGACAGCGCTTCAGCAGCGTTGGCAAGTCCCATTCGGCCCCCCACAGGTAGGTCACCATTCCCAGCCGCATGTCAGACCTCGT
>CAIUHT010000014.1 GCA_903898975.1 uncultured Planctomycetaceae bacterium | reverse complement strand
GGACGTGGACCCTGCCCGCACCTATCGGCTCGTCCCCACGCGGCCCGCTCAAGGCGAACCGCTCGTCGCCCAGGTTCAGCCCGCGGCGCAGGGAGAACCAGCCAGGTTGTGGTGGGTCATCCCTGGCGAACTCCCCCCCGGCACGATCCGCAATTGGCAACTCGAAGTGGTTGCCGCCGACACTTCCGCTGCACCCCCAACCACCGACGCCGCTGCCCGCGGTGTGCAGGTCGAGCAGACTCCTCAGTCGATCAGCGTCTCGCTCGCGGGCCAACCGGTGCTGCAATACCACGTCGCCCGCGTCGAGCCCCCGGCAGACATCGATCGTCGCTACGGCCGCAGCGGGCACATTCATCCCGCGCGGACCCCCGCCGGGCGGATCGTCACCGATCAGTTTCCGCCCGACCACGCGCATCAAAGCGGGCTCTTTTTCGCGTTCACCAAGACCGAATTCGAGGGGCGGACGCCCAACTTCTGGGATCTGCACGGCGGCACGGGACTGGTGCGTTGCCGAGAGGTGAAACGGGTCCAGGGGGGCGCGGTCTTTGGCGAGTTCCAGGTCGTCCACGAACATGTCGATCTCTCGGGCCCGACGGAACAGGTCGCCCTCCGCGAACTCTGGACAGTTCGCGTCTGGAATCTGCCGCAGACCAGTCGCGGGGCCTTCGTGTGTGATGTGATCTCGCGGGTCGCCGCCGCCGGTTCCAGTCCGCTCGTCGTCAAGCAGTACCACTATGGGGGGATGGCGCTGCGGGGGGCCCGGGGCTGGACCATCGACAACAGCCGCTTCGTCACCGCCGAGGGGCAGGGACGGGCCGCTGGAAACCACACCCGCCCCCGATGGTGCGACCTGGCGGGACCAGTCGAAGGGGAGACCGCCGGGCTGGCGATCATGACCCATCCCGACAATCTCCGGTTTCCCGAGCCACTGCGCATTCACCCGCAGATGCCCTACATGGTCTACAGCCCGGCTCAGTTGGGCGATTTCTCGATCAGCCCCGAGGCCCCGTGGACCGGGCGATACCGCTACGTGTTTCACGATGGCGCGACCGACGCCCCATTGCTCAACAGCCTGTGGGAAGACTTCGCCGCCCCCCTGCAAGCGGTGGTCGCCGAGTGAAGCCTGGGGCCACCCGGTGGTCGTCGCCCTTTCCCGCACAAGCCGAGGGCGAGGCGCCAGCCAGGCGAACGTGTGGCGTCAGCCGCACGGTGGAAGCTTGGCCGGCACAACCGCGGGTCGAATGCAATGCGGGTCGGCGATCGCGGCGAAGCAAAATCGCGGCACCACGTGGCATGCAGGTAGCATTTGGACGTCGCTCGCAGCGGGCACGGTTCCACCAGCCAGCTGACGCTGGGCCGTTCGCCGAATTCTGACGCCGGCCGTTCGCCGAATCTCGACACAGCCGGGCGCAACGCGGGCCCGCAGGGGCCATTGTTCGATCGCGTCGCGATCGAGGCCATCGGCACCCCCTCGCCCAACGGCGCATTTCCCTGGGCGAGTGGATGTGCCGTTGGGGGTCGTTGCCGACTCAAATCAAAAACTACTCGGCGGGAACCATGGCCCGGATCGCCGCCAGCACCGCCTCGTGGATCTGGCCGTTGCTCGCCACGATCCCGCGGTTGCGGTCGAACTGCCGGCCGCAGGTCAGGTCGAGAGGCCGGCCCCAGACGTCGGTCACCCGCCCCCCCGCCTCTTCGGTCACCACCATCCCCGCGGCGTGATCCCACACCTTCTCGGTGTAAGACTTCGACAGGCTGAGCCGCAGGTACAACGCCGCTTCACCCCGGGCCACCACGGCGTATTTCGCCTGGCTGTCGAGCCGATGCGGTTCCGCCGACAGTCCCAGGTGCTGCCCAATCTGGGCGGTGATGTCCTGGTTGCTGTTGTTCGCCTCGACCCGCTCGACCCAGTCGGCCCCGGCGGGCTGGCTGGCTCCCGAGACCCGCAGCGGTTGTCGCCCGGTAATTACATTGCCCGGGCCCAGGTTCAACTGCTCGGCCCCCTGCCCGCGAACCGCCGCGTACAGTTGCCCCCACGTCTCCCCCGCCGGTGCCGTCAGGCTGGCGGGCAGGTTCGGACACGCCAGGACCCCCAGCAGCACCTGGCCCCGCTCGACCAGCGCGAGCGCGATCGCGTACTGCTCTTTCCGCAAAAATCCCTTGGTCCCGTCGACCGGGTCCAGCACCCAGTACCGGCGGTTCATGTCGACCCCGGTCTGGCCGCGCCCCACCCACTCCGCCACCGTCGCGGGTGAGTCGGCATCGGGGCAGACCGTTCGCACGTGCTGCGTCACCTGCTGCTGCAGGTCGGCGTACTCGGGGTTCGTCAGCTCGTCGGCCCCCTCCTCCGCCATCAGGGGGACGTCGGCGTACTGCTCGGACAGCCGGCGCGAGACCACCGCCTGCACCGCCAGGTCGGCGACCGTCACGGGGGTCTTGTCCCCCTTGCTCCAACGCCCCACGTCGATCTGCGACTGCACGCTTCGGCAGATTTGCACAGCCGAGCGGACGGTCTCAATGGCAAACTCAAACTCGCGATGCAGACTCACTGTTCCAGGACCCAGATGTTGCGGAAGTGAACGGGATTGCCATGGTCTTGCAGGTAGATGCCGCCCGGTTTTGACTCGTCGGCCAACCCGCCCCCGCCATTGAACTTGGGGATCTCGTAGTTTTCGTGCACGGGCACGCCATTCAGCCGGATGGTGGCGACCGCGGGCTTGATCTTCGCCCCCTTGTCGTCAAACCGGGCCATCGTGAATTCGACGTCGTACGTCTGCCAGGTGAGCGGCGGCAGGCACATGTTCAGCTTGGGCTTGGCGAAGCTGTAATAGCCCCCGCATTCGTTGTTCTCGCCCGACAACCCGAACGAGTCGAGAATCTGGAATTCGTACTGATC
>CAIUHT010000013.1 GCA_903898975.1 uncultured Planctomycetaceae bacterium | reverse complement strand
AGCCCGGGCGAGGTCGTGCTGTGGCAGGACCTGAAAACACCGTCGGTGACCGACCTGCTCGACACGCTGGGACCGAATGATGTGGCGGTGGGGGTGCCCATCGACACCCGGACCGTGGTGGTGCAGAACCTGAATCCCGGCGCGAGCGTGTCGTTTGTGGTCCCCCGGATTCTGACGCCGGGGGCGACGCCTGCCGCGGGCCAGCCCCGGTTGCCCGAGTTTGTCGGCCCGTTCGAGATCCTGGCGTTGGGGACACGCAAGGGGCAGACGCAGCTGTTGCAGGCCTCGGGCGGGGGGGCTTCGCAAGAGGCGACGATGACAATTCGCGTGCAGATGAACGACGGTGCCCCCGAAGAGAAGTGGCGGCAACTGCTCGAAGTGATGCGGCTGGGAAACAACCAGCCCCTGTCGGTGATCTTGCATGGCAAAGAGTCGGTGCGGGGCCGTGGGGCGGCTGCGGGCGGGGGAACCTGAGGCCTTGGCAGCGAAGGGGGCGTGTTCGGGCATTCTGGTCGGGGCGGACGCATGAAGATCTGGTTCAACAAGATCCACGACAGCCGGCGGTCGATGATCGAGGTCAGCGACCCGGTCATTCACATTGGCCGGGACTCGTCCAACACGCTGGTGCTGCAGAGTCCGCTGGTTTCGAAGCGGCATGCGGTGGTGACGGTGGCGGGGGGGAAGCTGACGCTGCAGAACGTTGGCATCAACGGCTGCCTGGTGGGCGAGACCGAGGTGCTGGGGGGCGAGTCGATCGAGTTCGAGCCCGGCCAGCTCGTGCGGATCTGGCCCTACTCGCTGTCGTTCGAGTCGGAACTGCAGCAGGTGGTGACGGTCGCGCAGATGACCGCCCACCTGCGGAGCGAACTGGCGAATCTCGAGTTGCGAATCCATCGCAAGCTGCTGGAGCGGCTCGACCTGTACGAGCTGGAAAGCCGCCGCGTCGGGGGGAACGACAGTATTTTGCTGCTCGAGAACCACATCGAGGACATCTGCCGGGAACTGGGGCTGTTCGGGCCGGAAAACGCGGCGGTCCTGGAGGAGATTACAGGGCTGACGCTGCACGACTACCTGGTGAACCAGCTGATTCTCGAGGGGGGGCGGTTTGCGACCTCGGCCCCCGCGGGGCTGACGCAGAACGAATTCGACGTCCCCGCGACTCTGATCTCCGAGCGGGAGACCGAGCTGCAGAACCTGATGCGGTTCACCCGGGAACGGCTGGCGCTCGATGCCGAGCCCGACCTGAGCGCGCGGATTGCCCGGGTCGAAGCGCAGTTCCCGGCGGTTTTCCCACTGGTCCGCCCGCACCTGCACCAGGAGTTGCGGCGGTACCTGATCTTGCGGACGCTCAAGAAAGACCTGAAGGACACCGTCTTTGGTTTCGGGCCGCTGCAGGATCTGATCCGGGCGCCGACGATCAGCGAGATCATGGTGGTCAAGAGCGACCTGATCTACGTCGAGCGCGAGGGGGTGCTTGAGCTGTCGGGAAGGCGGTTCATTTCCGACAAGGTGACCGAGTCGATCATCGAGCGGATTGT
>CAIUHT010000012.1 GCA_903898975.1 uncultured Planctomycetaceae bacterium | reverse complement strand
GTCGCCGAGCGGTTCCCGGTGCTGGACCTCGATTTGACGGTTGGTCAGAAACTGGTGCTGAAGGTGGTGGCGAGCGACGCCGACAACCTGACCGGTCCGCACCAGGCGAGCGGGACACCGTGGACGTTCCAGATTGTCTCGGACGACGAACTGATTGCCCTGGTGGCGCTGAAAGAGCTGAACATTCGCCGGCGGTTCGAGCAGATTTTGGAAGAGCTGCGGAACACGCGGAAAGACCTGCTGCTGCACCGGACGCGGCTGGAGGAGGCGCAGGTGTTGCGGGGGCGGGACGCGACGACGCGGACCGCGGCCGACGCCGAGAAGCTGGCGGTGCTGGAGACCGGGGCGTTGACCTCGGTCGAGCGGGCGACCTCGGGGGCGCGGAAGAACCACAACGAGCTGCAGTCGATTGAAGAAGAGTTCCGGGACGTTCGGGACGAGTTGGCGAACAACGCGATTCCCGATGTGCGACCGATGCTCGAGCGGATGGACGACGGCATTCTGCGGCCCCTGCGGCAGGTGAACGCCGACGACTTCAACGCGATCGACGACCTGCTGGTGAAGGGGCGCGACCAGCTGGAGACGCAAGAGAACCCGCTGGGGACGCTGGAGCTGACGACCGACCAGTTGGGGGCGACCATCACGAAGCTGGAAGGGGTGCTGGCGCAGATGTTGAAGAACGAAGACTACAACAAGGTGCTCGAAATGCTGCGATCGGTGATCCGCGGGCAGGAAGAGCTGAAGAAGCAGACCGAGTTGGAACGGAAGAAGAAGCTGATCGAGGGACTGAAGTAGTCCCTGGAGTGACCTGAAGCTGGCCTGACACTGGCCTTACCTGACGGAGCCTGGCCGATGTTGCTGAGAACCGTGTGCCGAGCGCTGACCTGCCTGACCCTGACCGCCAGCCTGGCGGGGGGAGTGGGGTGGACGGCGGCGTGGGGGCAGCAGTCGCCACCGGCGGGAGAACCGGCTGGAGAACCGGCTGGGGCGAAGGCGGGTGAAGGGACTCCGGCCGCCGCGGGAGCGGAGGGAGCCGAGGGGACCGAGGGGGGCAAGCCGGCGTCGCTGTCGGGGTCGCAAGAGACTTTGCAGCGGCAGTACAAGCGGTTCGAGGATGGGCTGTATCGGATTGCGGAGGGGTTGCGGAAGAGCGACCCCGAGCGGGCTGACCTGCTGCTGCGGGCGATTGGCAAGAGCAAGGAAGAGCGGATTGCCACGCAGATGAACGAGCTGTCGTCGCTGCTGCGGAGCAACAAGCAGTTGGGCGAGGCGATTGAGCGTCAGGAAGACCTGATTGCCAATTTGCAGGTGATCCTGGATCTGCTGCTGAGCGAGGACCGCCAGAAGGAACTGCAGGAAGAGCAGAAGCGGATCAAGGCGTACCTCGAAGAGGTGAACAAGCTGATCGGCAAAGAGAAGGGGAACCGTGCCGACAACGAGCGGGGCGTCCCCCTGGACGATGTCGAGGCGGCCCAGAAGAAGATTCAAGCCCAGACGGGCGAACTGCAAAAGAAGATGGCCCGGGAAGACCAGGCCAAGCAGGCGAAGGCCGGATCGGGTCAGACCAAGCCGGGGGCCCAGTCAAAGCCAGGCGAAAACCAGGCAGGCGACCCGAAAGAGGGAGACCCCAAGGAGGGTGAGCCTGAAGCCGGTGAAGGGAAGCCCAGCGAGGGGAAGCCCGGAGACGAGCCGAAGCCGGGCGAGAAAAAACCCGGTGAGAAACAGCCGGGCGACAAGAAACCCGGGGAGAAAACTCCTGGGGAGTCGAAGCCCGGGGAGAAGAAACCGGGCGAATCGAAGCCGGGCGAGAGTGAGCCGGGTGAATCGAAACCCGGTGAATCGAAGCCGGGCGAGTCTGAGTCGGGAGAGTCGAAGCCCGGCGAGTCAAAGCCGGGTGAATCGGGAGAGCCCTCGAAACCGCAGGAGGGGTCACCATCCGAGAGTCAGCCCGGGCAGAAGTCGCAGTCGCAGCAGTCGGGCTCACCCCAGCAGCAGCAGCAGCAGCAGCAGCAGCAGCAGACGCCGGGGCGGGAAGAGCTGGAGCGGGCGAAGGAGGCGATGGAGCGGGCGATTGAGAACCTGAAGAAGAACAAGCGGCACGATGCGTCGGACGACCAGGACGACGCCCTGGCCGAGTTGCAACGGGCCAAGGAGAAGCTCGAAGAGATTCTCCGGCAACTGCGAGAAGAAGAGAAGGAGCGGTTCCTGGCGATGCTGGAGGCGCGGTTCCAGCG
>CAIUHT010000011.1 GCA_903898975.1 uncultured Planctomycetaceae bacterium | reverse complement strand
GCTTGATCTTTGGCATCACCCAGTGTGGCACCAGCCCGCCTTTCGGACAGTCCCTTGCGCTGTTTTTCGGCGAGCTTGTCCATGGCGCGGTTCGTATTTCGATCGCGATCGCGGCCAGGGTCCTCGGAGGCACTTTTTGCGGCCCCCCGCTCCCGCTTCCTGGCCGCCTCAGCTTCTTCCCGCATTTCCCTGGGCGCCGGCGGAGGTGGAGCACCAGGAGGAGCAGCCAGTGCTCCACCGAGGCCACCCATGCCTCCGCCACCGCCCATCGGTCCCGCCGAGCGCAGTAGACGCCGCCCGAACGCCTCGCCCGCTCCAGGGCGACCGGCCCCTTGCAGTACGGCATTGGTTTCGTCGAGACTTTCGACCGAAAGTTCACTTCCCTTGGCCGCAGTCTCAAACAGCTCGGCGAAGCGGGAGGGATTGGGAGGGAGCAACTGGAACCGATCGGAGATAAAGCGAGCGGTGGCCGCACGCTCATCGTCGATCCGTCGCGCGAGCAGAATCTGCTCGACTGTATTCAATTGGGAATGGCGCCACGGTTGGCGCCATTCAGCCAGATCTTCCCCCAGCAGCCAGAGGTCCATGAACGTCTTGTGACGCTTGTTTGCCAGATACGGACGGACGACGCGGTCAAAGTAAGCCCGGTCTTTATGGAAGAGGAAGAAATTCAACTCGTGACTGGCGTACTTCGAATAGAAAGCCGCCTGTTCCTCGGCCGACAGCTTGGGCCAATTGATCAACGGGGCGAATTCATCCAGGGTGGGATTATTCGACAAGGTGCCATACAGGGCGTGGACCCGACGCAGGCTGTCGTAAACTTCGTAACGTCCCGTCGTGACATCGGGCATTTCGAATGCCTGGGGTGGCCGAACGACCGATATGAGCCGCTGCTGGGTGAAGTGCTGTGCCGAATCGAAGCCAGCCAAAAGCCGAAGATCGCGGGTGATCAGTTCATGCTCCGCCAAGCTGAGGGTACGGGCGGTGGTGTGGAGAGGATCGACGGCGACCACGACCAAGTGCTGATGGGCCCCCAGGGCTTCAAGGGGAACAGTCAACCGGCCCTGCTCATCGGGAACCAGATTCGCCACCAACACCGCTGATTCGTGCAGGAAATCCAGGTTGGTGAAGTTGCCAGCCGGGACACTCACACGGGCATCGGCCGGAGCGTCGGCGGCCATGGCCGAGGGAGCGGGGACACCGCGAGCACCAAATTCCCCCCCCTCGGCAGCCTCTTGGCGGCCGGTCTGTGTGTCGCGAATCGCCCACGGATTGAGCAGCAGGCTGGGCCGCTCGAGCATATTGCCGGGCAGTGGGCGGCGTCGCTTGCGATCGAGTATGTAGGTGTATTCGTCACCAAGCTCTCGACCTGTGAGGTAAGCGGTCTGAGGCCGCGACGGAATCAGCACGAAAGGAGCCCGGCCCCGCACACGCGACAGGCTGTCAAACACACCGTACTCGGGCGCGAACCGACTCGCCAGCACGTGGACCCGGGTGAATCGCGAGGTGTTGGACAGTTCCACCCGCAACTCGCCCTCGGCGACCCGCATTTGAGAGATCTGCACGGGGGCCAATCGGGGAATCTCAAGCACCCGCGTGGGGCCAACCGCCAACCCCTCCTCGGCATCACCGGCGGTGATACGGACACGAACTCGGGCATTGACTCGCTTCAACCAAAGGTCGTGATCTCCGGCGGGGAGATTCTCGAGCAGCAACAAGCCCCCCTCGACCCTGAGATTCTCGAAGCGGTCGAGTGTGAAACTGTCACCGCGCAACTCAAGCAGCGAAGCCTCTGAGCGGGACAATTCGCCACCAGGTCCGGGTAGAAATGGAACATTGAGACGCTCACCCACCCGGCCATGCAGTGTGGGACCGTAAGTGTGGGCGTCGGTAGGCAGGCGCCAGTTGTGGGTCGCTCCCTGCGGACCGCTCGCCGATATGTCAGCAATATCGCCCAGGGTTCCCAGGGTAATGCGTCCCTGCTTATCCGTCTTCAGCGACACGATGAACGGCTGGCGGAACTCGCGGTGCCGAAGCGTCACCTGCACCGGCCTACCACCCTTGGGTTCCCCCATTTTTCCGCGGAGTTCCAGAATAAACCCGCCAGCGGTTGGCACCAGGTGCAGGTCCTCGGTCTTGTCAGTCCTCTCGATTTCGTTGAGGGTGACGCGGTGCGATGCCGTAACTGCCTGAAGTTCGCCACCGTGGGAGAGATTGCGGACCTTGGCCCTGAGTACAAATTCCAGCGTCGCCAGTCGGGCGGGGACCTGGAAGTCGTGGACGGTCTCACGGTCTTCAAAGAGTGGGAAGTTGGGGACTTCGCGGCTGGTGGCGACACCATCCAGGTCAGTCGCACGAATTTCCAGAATCACTTCCTCCAAACGTTTCAGCGACACCGGTTCGCCACTGGCGAACAATCCGGGGCGAACCAGCAGCTGAGCTTCTCGACGCGAAAGCAACGCTTCGCGATCGACATGCAGGCCCGCCAGCAGGGTGTACTGTTCGGGCTGATGATCGAACTGATCGAGGCATGACAGGCGACCGCTGGTCAGCACCACCGGAGTCTGCCCGGGCGAGGTGCTGTAGGGGATGGCAACCTGTCCACGATCATTCGCCAGATACTCTCGTCCCTTGATCCATGCCCGCGCTCCGGGCACCCGTCGTCCCGACTCGTCGATGACCGTCAGCACCTGTCCAGTGGGGCCATTGCGGGTGACGGCCCGCAGCCGCCCCTTGCGAACCAGTGCCCGACTGCTGCGACCATTCCCGATAAAGTCGATCACATACACACCTGGTCCAGCACACTGGGGAAACTCATAGCGCCGTACGGTCCGTCGCTCGGCAGCGTCGGCGTATTGGAAACTTTCTTCGGAATTGGGCACTAAACCATCCAGATTGATATCAGTATCAACCTCCCGCCCATTCTGCCGGTAGTACGCCTCAGTGTTGATCTCGAACACCTTGACGATCAGGGACGGAACGTTCTTAATGGCGACCTCCAGCGTCACCGGCTGGTCGGCCTTGAAGTGCCGGGGATTCGTCGGCTCAAAATCCAGATCAACACGCTCCTTGAACTGCTTGTACGCCGCGGGTGACAGCAGGCTGGCCCACTGCTCGACATTACCCAGTCCGTTGGTCAGTTTCGCCTCGGCGAACAGCGACTTCAGGTAGTCATCGTTGATCCAAGGTTCGAACTCGACGGGATTGGCCAGATCCTTAAGGAAATAAAGCAGGTAGTTTCGGACCAGTGGCTCGTCATTACCGATCGCTGGAAGAAGGGTTGTGCCGTCGTAGTTCACGCCCAGGTTGCAGGCGAAGCGCTGCATCTCCTCGGACTCCAAACGACGGGGAGCGACGTAGCCGAGAGGGCGGGGGAGCTTGAGATACTCCATGAACTTCGCTCGATTGGGCTTGCCAGCCTGCCAGTCGAGCAGCAGTTGGTGGTACTGCACATGGGCTTTCAGTGAGTTGTGGACCGGCTCGAGGCGGGCGGCGAACGCGGCGATTCGGGTGAGGTGGGCCTGGATTTGTTCGGTATCGTTACGCCAGTCGGTATCGGCTGAGGGTTGCAGCCGCGTGAGCCATGCTCGCACAACGGCCTGATGGTTCAAAAGCTCAGGACGCAAGCGCACCAGTTCCTCTAACTGGGGCAGCAGCAGTTGGGTGTGAATTCCCAGGGACCCAAACCCTCCTGAGTTGGGGGCCTGCAGGTCCTCAACAATGGCAGGCACCAACCCGGTAAGGTCGGGTCTTGTGAGCCTGGACAGCAGGCTGCGTCGCTGCGCGGGATTCAGCTTCTCTTCCAGCAGCCACTCAAGCGCCGTGTCCTCAAATCCATCGACTGTGGTGTGATTCGTCGCCGTGTGAGCTCGGGAGGTATAGGCGGCCCGGCTGATTTCCTGCGGCTTGAGTTCCGTGGGGAGATTGGGCTCGGCGGAGAGATCCTCGCGAGCATGGGGAAATCCCAAGCCCAGGCGACGCTGAATGTGACCCAGGGTGGCCTGAGGATCCCGAGTGTGGGTCAGCAGTGACAGTCGTGTGCGAATCTCCCAGACCTGCGGGGTCTCCTGGTGTCGCTGGACCCAGGCCTCGACGAGGGGGGCGACCTTGTCGTACTGCTCGTTGGCCAGCAGGTGTAGCGCCGTGTAGTAATAGTAATCCTCGGTGCCTGGAATGAGTTTCCCAAGGGCCGCTCCACGATCCGGAGCCAGCACAAAATCCTCCACGAAGCCGATTTCGCCTCCCGCCATGGCCTGATGAACTCCCCCGAGAAAAACCAAACACGCGGTCAGTAGACGCCTCATGACAGCTCTCCCAGTCGGCTTGGCCACGTGGGCCCGATTCGATCCTGCGTACGCCCCTTCACCCAGCAAAGTGGGATAGAGACCCTCTCAGCAGGTGCCCTTTCGACCCGTTCAAGCCCCTTATTCTAACGGGGGGTCTGGCAGAAGACGCGCATCACGTTCAAAAGGTTCCCCAATTCCTCTCGTGCAGCCTTACCCGACTCAAGCGTCCTGCACAATCTGGGAAGTCACTACAACCGATATGGCGTGCCTGAATCCCTGCTGGAGATGTGCGGGGCCGACGAGACCAGTTGCTCCCAGCACGTCAGAGCGGAGAAAACTCGCGGCCAAGTTATTCAGCTAGCGAAAATGCTTGGCTGCTCGAAATCAGGAACGGGCTGTTGTTGGCGAACCGTAATCGCGTGGCTCATATGTTTCCCGCTCCCAGGCCTGTTGATCGTTCCTCTCGGCAGCGCTGTTCCGACCAGAGTACTGCCACTGCGCAGGCTGGGGCTGACGCTGCGACTGCGGGAGAGACCAGTTGACCCAAGTCGATCTTCCTGGCAGCGTGCGTCGCGGGATGAGACTGCGCAATTTTCCGTCCGAGAAAGCCTCCAGATCCCGACACAAGAACCTGCTCGAACTCTCCACCCTCCCGATCGGCCAGAGTCTGGATGGCCTGATCCAGCTCCGTGACCTGGGCAGCAACAAACTGCCGCGCAAGATCCTGCAACTCGTCCGCAGTCAGTTCCCCTTGATCACAACAGAGACAGCGGGCCAGTCGCTCGCCAGCGGCTAGTCGCGTCGCCGGGCGACCGTCGGCTGTGTCCCGATCATCCGGCTGTTCAGCAATCTCCCCCAGCAACAGCAGGGGATCGAGGGTCGTGGCGAATAGCTCGGCGGCGGGCCGGACTAATGCTCCACGGAGCGACACATGAGAGGCGGTGGCACACAGTGGGGTACGCCGCACACCTGTATAGACCAACTCTCTCGCGAGAAGTCTCCCCAGATCAGTCCGGCCACGCGCAGCCGGAATTCCATCTCGAAGAGGGATCAGATCGGTGGTGGTCGAACCAATATCGAGCAACAAGGTTCGCCCCCGAGGGACCAGTCGGCCGACCCATGCGGCTAGCGCCAGCCAATTTGCCGCTGCCAGCTGTAGTGGTTCGGCGCGTGCGGCGTCGGCCGAGACAAACCGTCCTTCTGTAGACCAGAGGGCCAGTGGGGCTCCATTCGCGGCACTCTCGATTGACGCGACAATGGACGAGACCCCTTCCGCCTTGGTGGGGTAGCAGTCGGCCAACTCGCCTGTCATGGTCGCGGCAATCGAGTCGAATGGTTTCAGGCGGGCCATCAGTCCCTTCAGACGATCCGTCAGCCCTGCGGGGTCTCGCCATAGGGGAAAAGGTTCCGCGATGGCCCTGCCAGAAGTGGTCGCCGCCTTGAGATTCGCCCCTCCGATGTCGAGTCCCAGCACTTCTGGCTTGCCAAAATGCAGCAGATCTTTCACGGTCGGGGCCAGTTCAGATGCCGATGCAGAAACTCGTACGTCTGAACCCCGTTGATTTTATGCGGCCCATTGAAGAACTCGATCTCCGTTCGGTCAGACAGCCCGAGTTTGGCATAGTGCCGACGAACCTTGGCGTACTCCCATGCCACCCATTCGTCAGGGGCGACACCATCGTCATGACCTCGCTCGACCATGAATGGCCGGGGGGCCATCAGGTTCGACAATTCCGCATAGTTCGCGATGTGGCCCATATTCCATTCGAAGATCTCGTACTCTCCGGTGAAGACATAACTGTAGCCATCGTAAACCGTGGTGTTTTTAACCACCCACTCGTTGAAATCGGCCGAGCAGATCGAAAGACAGTAATCCTTGACAAAGGGAGGGACTCGTACCGCCGTTTTACCACCGTATGACAGCCCGTAGAACGCGATCCGGGTCGGGTCAACATTTGGTAAACCCTTAAGGAATTCGAGGGTTCGCTCGTGTTGGGGGATGATGTAGCTGAACAGGCTCCGCTTGAGGGGATTGCTCTTCCGCTGGAGGGTCCGAAATCGATCGCGACCGCGGTAGGGATTCTGGGGTGCGTAGGTGATGAAGCCACGATTCGCCAACTCGTGAGCGAATGCGGAGTAGTAATTGAATCCCTCGACCGTTCGCGAAATGGTATCCATCGGCACTCCCTCCAGCCCGTGCTGACAGACGACGACAGGCCGCCGTTCGCCTGGTTCCAAATCTTTGGGCAGCAGCAGGATTCCACCGGCAATAATGTCGGGGTAAACATCCAGGACGACCTCGTAAGCCCTGTAGCGGGGTTCGTCCAGCAGCAACCGCGTCCGGGGATTGAGAGGCATCGTCGATGGCGGCAGGCGACCGATCAGTTCGTCATAGACCATCTGACGGTAAGGTTCGGCGGTCGCCTGCCACTCCTCCACTCCCTTGCGACTCGCCTTACTCCACAGGGAGTCACGGACTCGAGCACTTCGTCGAAGGAGTTTCTGAGTGAAGTTGACCAATTCCTCCAGTTGCCGCTGAAGTCGCAGGTTGGAATCGAACCCATCGAGAAGGGATTGAGGGGCCTGCGGGGCCAGTTCCCCGGCGTGAGCGGGGTTGACAGAGAGTTGCTGCAGGAATGCCAGTGTGGCGGATCGTGAGCCACATCCGGCACCAGCATTGACCGGTATCACGAGGGCCAGGTGATCGGCCACCTGCAGTTTCTGAAAATGAGGCCTCGCGAGATCGGCCTCGACCTGCACTTCGGTGGCCGTGGGTGAAACAATTCGGCCGGGAGCAGCGCCGCCCGACCGCCCCGCAAGGGGGGCTGGGGGCCCCGTTACCTCGGGAGCCCGTCCCGCCTCGATCACCAACCCGCGTGGTGCAATCAGACTTGCCAGATCACTGTCACCAAACTCGCAGAGCAGGGCCCAGACGTTCCGATAGATGGGCTCCTCCCAGAGTTTTTCACGGGGGCCAAAGTAGCCCCCCACCCAAGTGGCACCGATTCGAGTATCGACAGCACCAGAGTACTGTGCCAGCAACCCGCCTTCGCCAATACCAGCGACTCCGATGGGCAAAGGCTTTTGCCCCAGGTCATTCAGTCGAACGAATTCGTCAATACCAGCCAGCACCTTCTGTACTTCGTATCCGATAACATGCCGGCCCATCTCGAATGCCTGACGGTAAATGAACTCGCGGTGTGGCTGATTCGTGAATCGCACATCGGGATGGCCTGAAAAAGTCTGCTCGCGGTTAACCACCATGGGAACAAGAACCTGGCAGCCATTCTCGGCGAGTCGGCGTG
>CAIUHT010000010.1 GCA_903898975.1 uncultured Planctomycetaceae bacterium | reverse complement strand
TGATCGACAGGGACACGGTCTCTTTGCGGACCGAGATGTCGAAGCTGTTCCATTCTCCCCGGCGAATCTTCCCCTTGGTACCAACGGTTTCCTTAAGCTGCTTGCAGTTTCCCTCGGCCCCGTCGAGCAGGTTGATCTGGTAGCTCTCGCGGGGAAACGGGGTGCCTCCCGAGAGGGTGCGGATGTAGATCCCCGAGTCGTAGTCGGCCGACTTGATCGCCTTCCATTCCACATGCAGGTCGAAGTCGCGAAACATGAGGTCACTGCGGAGCCAGCCGTTCCCCTGTTGCAGCACCAGCAGGCCATCGACGACCGCGGCCTGGCAATCGCCCTCGATGGTCCAACCGGCGAGCGTCTGCCCGTCGAAGAGAGCGGTCTTGAGGCCGGCAGCCGGACTGCCAGCCGCCGCCGGGGCTTGGGCCCGCACGTTCCCCGGGGCCAGTCCAACCGTCGACGCCAGGGTCAGCAGCAGCGAGGCAAAACCAGTGGAAAGTGCTGCGCGGGAGAGGGCGAACATCTGGCACTCCAGGCGGGAGGGGCGGCAGGGGAGTGAAGTGGAGGGAAGCCCGCTGGCAAGGTGGCGGGCCACTGCGGGCATCGTATCGCTGCGGCAGTCTGTGGAACAGCACCCAGCCATCTTTGGCTGGGCGGCTTCAAGCCGAAAGCGTTCGGCCCGGGAGCGTTCGACAATTCGACCAGGGGCGCGATCTCGACGGGACCGGGGGGCGTGATGCGGCCCGCTCGGTCTAAGCGGTGGTGGGCCGGCTGTCGAGCAACAGCGTCACGGGACCGTCATTGACCAGCGCGACCTGCATCTCGGCCTGGAAACGCCCGGTCTCGACGGGCAAGCCTGCTTGTCGCAGGGTGGCGACCAGGCCCTCGTACAGCGAGCGGGCCTGTTCGGGGCGGGCGGCCCGATCGAAGCCGGGACGAAAGCCCTTGCGGCAATCCCCCAGCAGCGTGAACTGACTGACCACCAGCAACGCCCCCGCCACATCGCGGACCGAGACGTTCATCTTGCCGGCTGCGTCTTCAAACACCCGCAGCCCCGCCAGCTTGTTGGCCATCCACGCGACATCGTCGGCCGAGTCGTCGACCGCCACACCCAGCAGCACCAGCAACCCGGGGCCAATTTTCCCCACCAGCTCGTCGGCCACGGTGACTTCCGCCCGCTTGACCCGTTGCACCACCGCTTTCATTGAGGATTCTCGCTGGGACAGATGCGCGGGCGGGGGGAGCAGACAACGCGAGCAGTCGGCAGACCGGTGTGAGCGAGCACTTTGGCGAACTCAGTCGGCACCGACGCGGGCGGGGTCGAACGCCTCCAGTGAAATCGCGGGGGGCTCGTCGCGTACCAGGTTGCGAACCAGGCGCGCCGTGCCCGGCGACAGTTGCAGCCCGGCGCGAAAGTGTCCCGTGGCAATCACCACGTTGCTTGCAGCCGCGGTCTTGCCCAGGTACGGGAGCCCGTCGATTGAACGAGGCCGCAGTCCGGCCCAGGTGCGTTCGATGGTTGCCGAGGCCAGGCTGGGAGCGACCTGGCAGGCCAGCTCCAGCAGCCCCGCGACCCCGCCCGCGGTGTTCCGCCGATCGTACCCGACATCTTCTTCGGTGGACCCCACCAGGATCCGGCCATCGCCCCTCGGCACCAGGTAGTTGTGTCCGAGGTTGATCGGCCGGCGGAGCAGGGGGGGGAACTCCGGGCCAGTCGGCTGATTCAGCAGGACAATCTGCCCCCGCATCGGGCGGACCCAGGGGGCGGGACCCAGGGCGGTCAGCAATGGTTCGGACCAGGCCCCGGCGGCCACCACGAAGTGAGCGGCGGCGAACGGTCCCACCGGGGTGAGCACCCGTTGCACACGATCGCCGGTCCGTTCCCACTGCAGCGCGGGAGTCCCGGCACAGACACAGACGCCCCGCGCCGCACATCCCGCCTGCAACGCCTTCAGCAACCGCGGGTTGCGGACCTGTCCAAAGTCGGGCAGGTGATAGGCGGTGACGAGGTGCGGCGTGAGTGCGGGCTCGAGAGCCTGTGCCGCCTGCGCAGAGAGGGGCTCACACTCGACTCCCGCGGCGTGCCACGAGCGGATCTCTTCGTCGAGCGCCTGCGGCGCGCCCCCCAGGCGGATTTCCAGCCCGCCGTCGCGTCGGAACCCGGGGTCGATGCCCGTCTGAGCGAGCAGGGTCGCCACCCACTGCGGCCAGAGTTCGTGACTGAGCGAGCGGAGCCGCTCTTCGCCCGTGCGGGCGTGGGCCAGATTGCCCGGGGGCAGCATTCCGGCCCCCGCCCAGGAAGACTCCCGCCCGGGGACAGCCTGGTCGAGCACGGCGACTTTCAGCCCGGTGCCGGCCAGTTCCCACGCCGATGAGAGCCCCACCACGCCGCCACCAACGACGACACAATCGTACGTTCCGGCCGACGACACCATGACGCTCGTTTCAGGCCCGGCTGGCTGCCAGCCTCAGGACCGTGGGTTCAACAGGGAGGTGTGCCGCCGACCGCGGCACACAGGAGTTACTTGCGGGCCTTCTTGGTCGCCGCCCGGGCCGAGCCCGCGTTGACGGCCAGGTAAGACACGGCGACCTTGCCCGCATCGGCATTGTAGACCCCCTTCAATGCGTCATCGAGCGATTTGCCACCCTGCAGCTGGCCGAGGAACTGCACGTACTGCGGCTCTCCCTGCTTCAGCATGTAGGCCACCACCGAGTAACCGACGGGGCCCAGGTCGGCGGGCGAAAAGGTTCCGTCCTTCAGCAGGTCGGCGGGCTGACGCGTCTGAGATCG
>CAIUHT010000009.1 GCA_903898975.1 uncultured Planctomycetaceae bacterium | reverse complement strand
GGCGGGCTTCCCGGCGGCGGCGGGCGTCGCGGCCGGGGCGGCGGCGGGCTCCGTCGCGGGCCAGTCGTAAACCAGGGGAAACGCGAAGGGAAGATCGGACAGCTGCCGCAGTCCCGAGACCTTCCCATCCCGGCGAATCTGCCAGTTGTTGTCCTTGGCGACGCGGGCGACACCGGCGAGCAGGTTCTTGTGCTCGGCTGCGACGTGCCCCAGCCACGCTTCGCGCTCTTCCCGCGTGGTCGCGCCGCTCAGGCGGTCGAACAGTTGACGGAGGCTGACCACGAGGGGGTCGGCATCAACCGCCAGCGGGCCGCACGCCTTGGCAACTTCCCGATCACACAGCAGCCGCTGTCGGTTTGCCAGGTGGCCCACCTGCGAAAGAAAGGTCTCTTGCGGCACTTCCAGCCGCATCAGCCGGGGAATGAGCTGCTGCACCACCACGCCATACAGGCCCGTCAGGATCACCACCAGGAACATGCCCATCAGCCATTGCTCTAGCGGTCCGCCAAAGCGAAAGCCCGAGTGGAACAGGGCGACGGGCAGGGTCAGTGCCCCCAGCCAGAGGTGGCCACGCAGCCAGAACTGGCCGCTCCCCAGCCCGGCGTTCGAGGGGAAGCGGCGCCGGATTGCCAGGGCGAAGGCATACAGCATCAGCCCGGCGGCCAGCACCCCGAACCACAAGCCCGGCCGGCTCCCGCCACTGGGCCCGTTGATCGACTGGCGGACGTAGAGCACGTAGGCGGCAGTCAGTGCCACCAGGGCGACCAGCGTCACCAGACACCACCGGCGATGAGTCTTGTCGATGATCACGTGTCAGAGGCTCCCGGGACGACCACAGAGAGGCAGAGGCGGTTCAACGTTCGGACCCCGACGATGCCGCGAACAGCAGCGGATCAAGCATCAGCTCGCGTCCCGAAACGCGATGGGCGGCATCGTGCGGACAGGCGTGGACGCACATTGGTCCCGAATTGCCATGGGAACTGCACATGTCGCAGACCGTGGCCCGCGTGTCGACCTGCTTCAACTCGACCCCCAGCGGCAGCGATTCCTGCTGCGACTGCGACAGGCTGACGGTTTCGATCGGGCTGAGCTGAATCGAGCCATACGGGCACTGATCGGCACACATCCCGCAGCCGATGCACCAGTTGTGAATCTCGATCTGCAGATTGCTCCCCCGCTGAATCGACCCGACCGGGCAGCCGATCATGCAGACCGGGTCGAGACAGCTCCGGCAGGTGAGGGGGACGAGGTACTTGTCGATCCGCATGCCGTCGAGGAACAGCCGGCTGTTGCCATCGTCGTGCGAGGCGATGCACGCCTCGACGCAGGCGCCGCACCGGGTGCAGCGGTCGAGGTCGATCAGCATCAGCCGCTGCCCCTGCACCAGCCCCAGCTTTTCGAACTCGCCCCCCGAGGCGACCCCCGCGGCGGCCGCGGCGGCGGGATTTTTCAGCAGCGCGGCGTTCCCCTGCTCGCGCTGCTCGATCACCGTTCCAAACCGGCTTCGCAGATCGGGAAACTGGTCGAGCAGTCGATTCACCAGTTTCGCGGGGAGCTTGATCAGCTCAATGCGCGAAGGGACCGCCCCGGTCCGCGAGTCGGGAATCCGCTGGTTGTACCCCTCGGGGTGGTCGAAGGCGATGATGGTCGCCCCGCGGGGCCGCCCGGTCACCACGCCAATTTCCCCCAGGACTTCGCCCTTCCCCAGGTAATTCAACACCACCGGAGGACCATACAGATCAAGGCGTCGGGGAACCCCCTGCGGGCAGAAGATCTCGAGCACCAGCCGGCCAAAGACCCGCCCCTCGTACTCCGACCAGTTGCCGATGTTCTGCGGGAAACTCGCGAGCGACTGCGCGACCTGGGGGTCATCGACCCACTCGAGCAGTTCGTCGAGTTCCGAGACGGCACGTCCCCCGGGCTTGAGGTTCTGGGCAATCGCCTGCCCCTTCTGGATCCATTCATTCAGTGCCGCCGTCACCCCGTCCCGCTCGGGGCTCCCCGCGGCGGTCGCCAGGGACTGAATCGCCGCGGGCGCCTGGCTCCACAACGCCATGGCGAGCGGGTCGGAATTGCCAGCCAGGGCCGCCAGCTCTCCAGGAAGCGCGGCCAGCGACTTGTCGGTCACCTGCGGCTCAAACAGGGTGTAGCCCCCGCTCTTGATCACCTTCGCCAGGCCACTGCGGATGATGTAGATCGCGTCGGACGGGGTCCCTTCCTCCAACAGCACCGCCCCGGCAGGGTATTCGACCAGCTCAATGTCCTGCTTGACCGCCTCGAACTCGTCGGGGCTCATCCGGTCGAACACATCGCCGAAGTGCTGCAGCCGGCGGACTTCGCTCTGCAGCACCCGCTGGCGATAGTCGGCATCGATGCGGGCCTTGAACTTCGGATCCTTGTGCAGCATGTCGAGCACGTTGCGCAAGATCTCGAGCAGGTAGCACTCCCGGGTCGCCACCACGGTCGCCGACCGCGGGGAGCGGTTCAGGCAGCTCATCTCCCCGAACAGTTGTCCCTCGTGCAGGTCGGCCTCAAAGTGCGTCGACTTTTTCAGCCCCACCGGGGCGTCGATGGCGATCGATCGACCGGGTGCTGGTGCTACCCCCTTCGAACCTCCCCGCAGCAGTCCCCCCAACCAGCCCAGCAGGCCGCGCCCCCGTCGACGCCCGCCCCCCTGGTTGGTGGCGATGATCACCTTGGCGGCGACCCGGCCCGGGGCGTCCTTGGTCCCCTCGGGAGGCAGCTCTTTCAGCCGCTGCTCGAGCGCGGCGATCTCCCGTTCCAGCTCGGCGAG
>CAIUHT010000008.1 GCA_903898975.1 uncultured Planctomycetaceae bacterium | reverse complement strand
CTGATGTCGCGAAGCGCTCGGCTGGGCGCTCTTGTCTCTGTTCGTTTGGACACTGCTCGAACCACGCCGTATGAACGAGGAGCACTGCTAACAGCTTGTTGGGCCCCCGCGACTGCACGTCAAGAGGCTGGGCGATCGGTCGCTGACGGGGCTGCTGCCGCTCCGGGGGGGATGTTCGCTGGGGTCGATTGCGCCCGCCACGAGGCGAGTAATTCCACCCCCTGCGCGAACGCTCCCAAGGCCCCGCCACACAGCGTTCCCCCAAACGCACCAAGGACCACCGCCACCCCCGTAGGTTCCAGGATCTCCCACGGAAAAAACTTCGCAAACAGCCCCGGCGCGAGCGCGGCGGCCCCCCAGCCGAACAGCCCCCCCAGCAGCATCCCCGCCAGGGAGGCCAGCGTCACCTGCACGAACACTCGTGCCGCTGAAAACTTGCGCTGTTCCATTCGCTTAATGCAGGATCTTGTCCATCCGCATCGAAATTTCGGCCAGCCGCGCCTTGTCCCCGCCGCGCACCTCGGCGGTTCCCCATCCGGTGTAGCCGATCTCGTCGAGGGCCTTCAGCACCGCCGGCCAGTCGCAATCTCCCTCCCCCAGTTCGGCTCCGAAGCCGGCGTAGGGCCCCTGCTTGTCGCGGAGCCCGCGACTGTACTCCTTGATGTCGAGCTTCATGATCCGCTTGCCCAGCGTGCGGATCCAGTGCTCGGGCCAGCCGTAGTTCACAATGTTCCCCACGTCGAAATACGCCCCGACCAGCGGCGACTCGAACTCATCGATGAAGCGGGCCATCTCGAGCGGGCTCAGCAGCATCATGTTCCAGACATTCTCGAAGGCGATCTTGATGCCCAGTTCGCCCGCCAGCGGCAAGGCCTTGCGGATCTCGGCCTGCGACCGCTGGTAGGCGTCGGCGTACGAGATCTCCTTGTTGCAGATTCCCACCACCAGCAGCACAGTGTCGCCCCCGTACGCTTTGCAGTCGCGGAGCGACGTCTTCAGCCCCTCCAGCCCTTCGGCCCGCACCTGCGCGTCGGGATGCGACAGCGGCTTCGCCCAGTGCACATAGTCGACCACGCCGTGCACCTTCAGTCCCGAGGCGTCCATCGCCTTCAGCACCTCGGCATGGTCGGCGGGCTTATCCATGTCGATCCCCTCGAAGCCCACCTCCTTCAGCATCTTGAACTTCTCGACCAGCGGGGCGTCGCCCCCCACCATGCTGTACTTCACCGCCTTGCGAATCTTGCGGGGCTTGTCGGGAGCCGCCCCGGCGGGAGTCGCAGACGAAAGCACCAGCGGGGCAGCCGTGGCGGCGGTCGCGAGGGCGGCAGTCGCCTGACCCAGGAAATTCCGACGATCGAGGGGAGCGCTCATGGACAACTCGACTGCTTTGCGTGGGGGATGGGAGAAGTTCGAGGTGTGAAGCTCGAAGTGAGACGGGCAAGAGTGCACGCAGGAGGCGGCCCCACCCGGAATTGCCCGATTCTAGCCACTCTCAGGGTTGTCCCTCCAGCCCGTCGCCAGTGCTCAAATAAGGTTTGGGGCGAGACCTGGGGGGGGGCTTGAGGTGTGGGGCGAGAGATGCGGGGGCGGGGGGGGCGGGTTCAAATGACCCGGTCCGACGCCAGGCGATCGATTTCCGCTTCGGGCAGTGCCAGCAGGGTGGCCAGGATCTCGCGACTGTGTTCGCCCAAGCGAGGTGGGGGCCGCCGCACCGAGGGGCGCTCGCCGTCCAGCAGCACCGGGTGGGCCACCAGTTCGATCACGCCCGCGGAAGCATGGTCCAGCCGCGTGCCCATCTGGCGGGCGACCACCTGCGGATCACGCAGTGCCTCGGTGACCGACTGCACCGCCGCCACGGGAACCCGCAGCGGGGTCAGCCCAGCCAGCACCTCGGCGACCGACAACTCCCGCAGTCGAGTGGCCATGGGGGTGACCACGGCGTCGCGATGAGCGACCCGCCCGGCGTTCGTCCGCAGTCGAGGGTCGGCCGCTAACTGAGGCAGGCCCGCCCAGTCGCAGAACCGCGCGAACTGGGCGTCGGTGCCAATTCCCAGCACCACATGTCCGTCGCGGGCGGCGAACAGCTGATAGGGGACAATCTGGGCATGCGCCGAGCCCACGCGGGGGGGGGTCTCGCCCGTCACGAGGTGCCCCTGGCCTACATTGACCAGGCAGGCCAGGGCGCAGTCAAACAGGGCGATGTCGAGATCGGTCCCG
>CAIUHT010000007.1 GCA_903898975.1 uncultured Planctomycetaceae bacterium | reverse complement strand
TCGCCGCTGGTCTCGAGAGCTTCCAGTTCTTCCAGCCGCTTGAGCCGGCTGCGAATGGTCCGGAAGTTGGTGAGGGTTCCCCCCAGCCACCGCTCGTTGACCCAGGGCATGCCGCACTTGCGGGCGGCGGCCTCAATGGGCTCGGCGGCCTGGCGCTTGGTCCCCACGAACAGGATCAGGCTGTTCTGCGAGGCGACCTTGGCCATGTACTTCTTCGCCCGCAGCAGACCCCGGAGGGTCTCCTTCAGGTCGATGATATGAATGTGATTCCGGCGGGCGTAAATGTACGGCCGCATTTTCGGGTTCCAGCGGGCCGACTTGTGCCCGAAGTGACAACCCGCTTCCAGGAACTCCTGAACAACAATCTCAGCCACGGACGCGTTCTCCTATCCCCGATTCAGCTCAGGGAGCCGCAATGAAAATGAAGGATCCACAGAATCCAGAACCGCCCCCGGAAGCCCCCCCCGGGGACCGACGAATCGTCCAGTATAAGGAAAGCGGGGAATGGGGTCAAACCGCCCGGCGACAGCGTCAGCCGCCGGCACCTGCCCCGGGCCAGCACGCACCCCCGACTCACTCTGGCCAGACCGCTCCAGGCCCGTCCGGAGCGAACTCCGTCCCCCCCCCTTGAGCCTGCCCGCCTGGCCCACCTGACCAGCGCAACCGCCACAGGCTACACAGCTTGCAGCCGTTGATCCGCCCGGCCCGCTCCCATCGCTCGACACCAGAGGCCCCCCCGACTTGGGTGGTGTCCGTGCCATTTGTCTCCATGCCGTCCGCCCCGAGGTTTCGTCGTCCAAGCCTGGCCACCAACGAAAACACCCCCCGTCCGCCACCGGGGCGAACGGGAGGTGTCGATCACGCGGGAACCGCCTCCCGGGGGGGGGGCCGCTAGGACTTGGCAGCCGGGGTGGTCGCCGCGGCCTCTGGCTCGGGGGTGGCTTGGGCCGGGTCGAAGCTGGCATCGAAGCTGAGGTGCTTGCGGTCGCCCGTGGTGGTCACATTCGCGGCCACCACGTTCTTCCCCTCGAAGCTCCCCCGCAGCAGTTCTTCCGAGAGCGGGTCTTCGATGTAGTTCTCGATCGCCCGCCGCAACGGCCGGGCACCATAGTCGAGATCGGAACCTTTCTCGATCAGGAACTCCTTGCACTCTTCGCTGAGCACCAGGGTGAGCCCCTTCTCGGTCAACCGCTCGCGCACCTTCGACAGTTCGATGTCGATGATGTGCTTGAGATTGTCGCGGGTCAGGTGGCGGAAGACGATGATGTCGTCGACGCGGTTCAGGAACTCCGGCTTGAACTCGCGGGTGATCTCGTGCTTCAACCGCTCCTTCATCTTGTCGTAGCTGGTGTCTTCATCCTTCTTGCCGAAGCCGAAGACATCGCCCGAGTGGATCGCCTGGGCCCCCACGTTGGTGGTCATGATGATCACCGTGTTCTTGAAGTCGACCTTCCGGCCGAAGCTGTCGGTCAGGTGCCCCTCTTCCATCACCTGCAACAGCATGTTGAACACGTCGGGGTGGGCCTTCTCGATTTCGTCGAGCAGCACCACGGCGTACGGTCGGCGTCGAATCGCCTCGGTCAGCTGGCCACCGTCATCAAATCCAACGTAGCCGGGAGGTGCACCAACGAGTCGG
>CAIUHT010000006.1 GCA_903898975.1 uncultured Planctomycetaceae bacterium | reverse complement strand
GACTGAGCTGCGACTGAGAAGGAATGTGACATGGGACCGGTGCTGTCAATTCTGCTGGTCGTCGGAGCGCTGCTGCTCCTGCTGGCGATCTTTGTCGGCTTTATTCTGCTCTCGATGTTCTTCAGCACGTGGCTGCAGGCCTACACCAGCCGGGCGCGGATCGGGTTTGGCACGCTCATCTTCATGTGGCTGCGGGGCCTGAGCCCGAAGAACATCGTGGAAGCGAAGGTGATGGCGGTGCAGGCGGGCCTGGCGTCGATTTCGACCGAGGCTCTCGAAGCCCACACGCTGGCCGGGGGAAACATCAAGCGGGTCGTGCAGGCGCTGATCATCGCGCAGCGGGCCAAGATTGATCTCGACTGGAACACCGCCGCGGCGATCGACCTGGCCGGCCGCGATGTCTACGCCGCCGTACAGACCAGCGTGAACCCCAAGGTGATTGACTGCCCCGACACCAAGCGGGGGACCCGCTCGACACTCGACGGGGTGGCCAAAGACGGAATTCAGCTGCGGGCGCGAGCCCGGGTGACCGTGCGCACCAATCTGAACCAGCTGATTGGCGGGGCGACCGAAGAGACGATCATCGCCCGCGTTGGCGAGGGGATTGTGTCGGCGATCGGGTCGTGCGAGTCGCACAAAGAGGTGCTGGCCAACCCGATGCTGATCGCGAAGGCGGTGCTCGACAAGAGCCTCGACTCGCAGACCGCGTTCGACATTGTCTCGATCGACATCGCTGACATCGACGTGGGCGACAACGTGGGAGCCCGCCTGCAGGCCGATCAGGCCGAGGCCGACACGCGCATTGCGCGAGCCCATGCGGAAGAGAGCCGGGCACGCGCCGTGGCGGTGGAACAGGAAATGAAGGCCCGGACCACCGAGAACCGCGCCCTCGTCGTGCTCGCCGAATCGGAAGTCCCCCTGGCGGTCGCCAAGTCGTACCGCGAAGGGCGCCTGCGGGGCAACCCCTCCTCAAAGAGCGGTTCGGCTTAAACGGGCCACCCGGCCCCGTTCGCGAGCGCGGCACTCTTGTCGGTCTTCGCAAGTGACGCGAATCACTCTCTCGGCACCACCGACGGGTGCCCGGCGTGAGAGAACTCATGTTTCGGGCTCAAGCCTTCGGCTGAGGACTTTGCCGGCTGAAGGTCGCCGCCTGGCGATCGCTGGGGCCGCCCAGTGGTGCAGGCTGAACGACTCGCTGGGCGATCCGGGTTTGCCGCCATTTTCCCACCCAACTGCCTGCAGGGTGGACGCCGAAGCGAACTTTCGCCAGTCTTCTAAGGAGGCGGGCGGGGCCATGGTCGGCCCTGGTTCGCCGATCGGTCCCCCGTACCGCGCGAGGCCCATCCCGGGGATGGCCTGAGACCGATCGGCGGGACACTGCGTCCGTGGCGACGGCGACATCTGCCAGCGCCGCAGCGGTCACCGCAGCCCGTGCGTTGAAACTCCCTTGCAGGCTCCTGCTCCATGGCACTCGACACCGCGTTCCAGGTCTCGTCCTCCAACCTGCGGTTTGGATTTGGCTGTACCCGCGAACTGGGAATGGACCTGAAGGAACTCGGTGCGCTCCGGGTGATGGTCCTGATGGACCCCGCCCTGGTCGATCTGCACCCCGGTCACGCGGTGCTGGAGTCACTCAGGGAACACAAGATTCCCTTCGATCTCTATACGCAGATTCAGACCGAGCCGACCGACCACTCGTTTCGCGTCGCCACCGAAGCCGCCGTCGAGGGACGCTTCGACGCCTTCGTCGCCGTCGGAGGGGGGAGCACCATCGACACCGCCAAGGCGGCGAACCTCTACTCCTGTTACCCCGCCGACTTTTTCGCTTACGTCAACGCCCCGATCGGCCTGGGGATACCCGTGCCCGGCCCCCTCCGGCCACTGATTGCCATTCCCACCACCGCCGGGACGGGCAGCGAAACCACCGGGACCGCCATCTTCGACTGGCGCGAAAAGAAGACCAAGACCGGGATCTCGCACCGCCATCTGCGTCCCCTGCTGGGGCTGGTCGACCCCGAGAACACCCGCAGCCAGCCCCCGGCGGTCGCCGCCTCGGCGGGCCTCGACGTGCTCAGCCATGCGCTTGAGTCGTACACCGTCATTCCGTTCAACTCGCGACCGCGACCGAATCGGCCCGCCGAACGCCCGGCATACCAGGGCACCAATCCGTTCAGCGATCAGTGGGCCCTGCAGGCACTCCGGCTCACTCACGCCTACCTGCAGCGGGCCTACGATGATCCGTCCGATGGGGAAGCGCGGTTCCAGATGTGCCTGGCCTCCGCGATCGCCGGGGTCGGTTTTGGCAACGCCGGGGTGCACCTGCCCCACGGCATGAGCTACCCGGTCGCCGGCCTGGTGAAACGCTACTTTCCCCCGGGATACCAGGTCGATCATCCCCTGGTGCCCCACGGGATGTCGGTGATCCTCAACACCCCCGCGGTGGTCCGCTTCACCGCCCAGGCCAATCCCCAACGGCACCTCGACTGTGCTGCGGCGCTGGGGGCCGACATCCGCCATGTCGATCTCAAGGACGCGGGCGAACTGCTGGCCCAGACCATCATCGGCTACATGAAGTCTTTGAAAATGCCCAACGGTCTTGCCGCGCTGGGGTACACCCCCGCCGACATTCCCAAGCTGGTCGAGGGGACCCTGCCCCAGCACCGGGTGACCAAGCTCTCGCCGCGCCCGGCGACCTCCGAAGACCTCACCCACCTGTTCCAGGACTCGCTGACGATCTGGCGGGATTGACCCACACCGCGAACGCGGCACGGGAACCAGTTCCATGCCGCCGGCTGTGGCGACGTTCTGCGCTCTGTCTTGTCGGGTCGCGAGACCTTTCGGCCGCACGACAGAGATTGAGTGACCTCGCGGCACCGGCCCGGGTTGGCCGCGAACCTTAAGCGGCTTCCGCCTGCTCGACGAGCGCCACGTTTTCGGCCAGGTGCCGCAGCGAGAGCCCCCCCACCACCAGTCCCGAGACTCCCGCGGTCCGAACAACAAACGGGATCGCTGCCTGGGCTGGCAATTGCCCTGAGGCGAGCCCCTTTTTCACCAGCACCCCAACGCCCCGCCGGGCCGCCTCGGCAATCACCGCCGCGTGCGACTGATCTTGCAGGTGGTATTCCACCATCAGCACGTCGGCCCATTCGAGGGCCAGTTCCGCCCCGGCCACCGTCTTGCCCGAGAAGCCAATCGCCCGAATCGCCCCGGATTGCCTGAGTTCGCACAGGGTCTGCACAACGTCGGTCTGCTGCAAGACCTCGACATCGGCGGCGGGGGCGTGCACGCAGACCACGTCGAGCACGTCGGTCTTCAGCCGGCGCAGACTGCCCGCCACACTCTCGCGGACCGCCGCTGCGCGAAAGTCGTAACGCGAACGCCCCTCTTCAAACCACTCGCCCACCTTGGTGGAGAGCACAAACTCGCTGCGGCGGTGGGCGAGGCAGCGTCCCAGCCGGGCTTCGCTTTCCCCATACGCCGGGGCGGTGTCGATATGGCAGATTCCCAACTCGAGGACACCGT
>CAIUHT010000005.1 GCA_903898975.1 uncultured Planctomycetaceae bacterium | reverse complement strand
CGCCACCGCCAGGGTCGGATGCCGCCGCATCCAGTTCCGCAACTGCTCGCGGGGCGTGTAGCTGCGAGCCTCGATCGCCTCCCCCCGCTCCAGTCGGGCGAGATCGTCAATCAACTCGCGGGCCGAACGGTACCGCTCACTCGGTGACGTCCGCAGGCACTTCGCGACAATCGTCGCCAGGTCGACGGGAACCTCGCTCCGCAGTTGGCACAGCCAGGGGGGTTCCGTCCAGGCAACGCTCGCCAGCACCGCCATCGGAGTCTCGCCCGCGTGCGGCGGGCGCCCGGTCAGGGCCGCGAAGACCACCGCCCCCACTCCGTAGAGATCACAGGCGGGGCCCACTTTTCCCAACCCCAGCCGCAGGCCGGTCTGCTCGGGCGCCATGTAGGCCGGAGTCCCCACCGCCAGCCCCTCCTGGGTGGTCCGCACCCCCACCGCCTCGGGTTGGGCCAGGCCGAAGTCGGTGATCTTGGCCTGAAAGGGCGCGTCCTGGTCCACCGTCAACCCATCGTCCCGCGTCGGTCGGGCCAGCAGCACATTCGCTGGCTTCAGATCGCGATGGATCAGCCCCAGGGCATGCACGGCGGCCACTCCCTCGGCCAACTGCCGGGCCAGTCGCGTTGCCTGCGCGATTGAGAGGGGCCCCTGGTTCAACTGGTCGTGGAGCGAACCCCCGGCGACCCATTCCATCACCAGGCAGGGAGGAGCATGTAACAGGTGCGCCTCATGCACCGTCACCACGTGTGGATGGTTGAGGCTGGCCAGCGCCTGGGCTTCACGCTGGGCCCGGGCCGCCGACCTGGGGGTCGTTTCAGCCGACAGCACCTTCAGGGCCACCCACCGCCCCAGCGACGCCTGTCGGGCCCGATACACCGTGCCCGACCCGCCCCGACCGACAAAACTGAGTTCGACAAACCCCGCCAGGTCGGCCGATTTTTGTCCCGCGGGGGCTGCCCCGGCCTGGGGGGACAGGGGACCGGGGAAGGGAGCCGCCTGGGCGATGGCCCCCAGCACCCGCAGCGTCTCGGGCGAGGCGGCCGGCTCGCTGGACGAGCTTTCCGCCACACCGTCGGGAATGGGTCCCGCCAGTGTCAGCAGTCGCCCATTGCACGTCGGGCAATCGGCCAGGTGCCGCTCGGCGTGCTGCAAGGCCGCTCCCTCCAGCCGGCCCGCCAGCAGCCCCTCCAGGGTCGGCTCGGCCAGGCATGCGGCCGTCCCGTTTCCGAGGGCTGGGCTGGGTCCCGCCGTCGTGGCAACGCTCGTGACGGGGTGGATCGTGTCGGGCGTGGTCGTGTCGGGCCTGGTCGTGTCGGGCCTGGTCGAGGCGGGGGGGGCGGCCATCTCAGTGCGATTGCTCCAGCCGCTCGATTTCTTCTCGCAGCAGGCGTTGCACGCGGGCCCGGGCTGCCAGAGCCCCACCGGGGGTGACTCCCAGGTCACGCGCCACGCGGGCAGCGGAATGCCCCTGGCAGGCCAGCCGCTCGAATGTCTGCCAGGTCAGGTCAGTCACCCGACGTCGCACTCGCTCGGCCGCCAACTCGTACAGCTCGCGGTCGTACCGGGCCTCCAGCCGGGCGACCAGATCTTGCCCCTGCTCCTGTTCACACAACCGCACCAGGGCCTCCTCCCCGGCGAGGGCGCGGGAGTGCTTCCGCTGCGAGCGGGCCCAGTCCGACCACGCTCCCATGATCACGGCATGCAGCCACCCGCGAAAACTGCGGGTCGGGTCGTACTTGAGCCGGGTCAACTGCTTCGAGATGCGCAGCAGCACCTCCTGGCTCACATCGAGCGCGTCGGCTTCCTGCAAGCCGTGGTCGCGGCACCAGCGGATAAACTGTGGTCCGTAGGTGTAGACGAACCGTTCCCAACTCTGGGGGTCGGCGACCCCCGAAGTCAGCCGGATCACCAAACCCACACTGGTGCTTTCAAAACTGACGGTCATGGCCGGTGTCCGTGAGGGAACAAGACTGCGGGTTCGATCTTACCCGAAGTTGCGTGCGTGTCGATTCGTTGCGGGTCAGAAAAAGTCGATGCGATTCGCGTAAATTGCACGCTGACGCGTCGTGCTCTTTCCATTCGATACGTCCCCCGGGTCAGGCCACCAACCAACCTTTCCAAAGGGGCAATTCCATCCTCATCAAGGCAATGCGCGCAAACGGGGTTCTTACAGCAGACAATCCGCCGCCCTGGCCCTGCGGAAATCACCGCTGTCCCAGGGCGGCAGTTCGGCGTAAGTTCCTGGCGTGAATGGTTGTTGAATTGATTGATTTGCAGGTGGTTCAGGTCTAGACTCCAGCGTTGGAAAACTCGCTGGGAGCTCGGGAATCTCTCCCCGTCCCCGGTGAGCCCGCTGTTCTGTCCTGTGGTTGTGCCCAACCTGTGGGCCAGAATTCGGTGGCCCTGTCGAAGCCTCGCCGTTTGTCAGAAGCGGTCAGTCAATCTCCTGGGGCCTCACAACATCGCGATCGATGATGCCAGGTTTCTGATGCGACGATCGGCCCCCCCGGCAATGACGCGCAGGACCTCTCCACGGACATGAGCCCCACTGGCGATCTGGACTCGCACCTGTCTCTCGAGCAACAACTCCGCGAGGCCTGCCTGTGGGAGGTGTTCTCCCCCAAGCCGGGGAATGTGCATCCCGCGGCTGCGTTTCGCGACATGACGTGGCGCGACTTTGTCCGCTCGGCTCACGCCGCCGCCCCGCCCCTGGCCCGGGCCCGGGAGAGCGGGGTGGGGGCCGCGGTGCGGGCCGCTATAGAGGCCACCCGCGCCGTCACCGCCGTCAACACCAACCTCGGCCTGGTGCTGCTGCTCGCCCCACTCGCCGCCGTCCCCGCGCACCTCTCACTCGAACAGGGATTGGAACCGGTCCTCGCCCGCCTCGATCTCGCCGACAGCCACGCGGTCTACCAGGCCATCGCCCTGACGCAGCCGGGTGGGCTGGGCCGCGTCAACCGCGGGGATGTGACCACGGGGCCCACCGGGACACTCCGCGAGATGATGGCCCTCGCGGCGGGGCACGATGCGATTGCCGCGGAGTACGCCCAGGGGTTCCCGCGCGTGTTGCAGGTGGGTGTCCCCAGCCTGCGACGCTGGCAGGCGCACGGTCCTGCGACCGCCGTGGTCGCCACGCAGCTGGAACTGCTGAGATCG
>CAIUHT010000004.1 GCA_903898975.1 uncultured Planctomycetaceae bacterium | reverse complement strand
CTGATCAGCAGCGACGCGGAGCGGCGCGGGCTGGAACTGGGGGACGAGATCACGCGGCTGGCGGGGCGGCGGGTCTCGACCGTGAACCAGTTCAAGAATGTGCTGGGGATCTTTCCGAAGGGGTGGAAGCTGCCGCTGGTGTATCGGCGGGAAGGGAAGAAGAACGAGATTGTGGTGCGGCTGCGGGGACTGCACCGGCAGTCGGAACTGACGCCTCAACCGCCAGAGAAGCCTCCCGAGCAGCCAGGCCCCGACGACCAGAAGAAGGGGAAGCCGGCGCCGAAGGCTCAGCGTCCGCCGCAGAAGCCCAAGCCCAAACCTCCTGCCGAGTTGGCGAAGTTCCTGGTCGAGCGGCCCGGCTTTGCGAACTATCACTTCAACCAGCTGGAGCGGGACCGGGTGCTGGCGAAGCTGGCCAGCTGGGGCGACTTCAAGGAGTTCAAGGGGAGCTGGAAGCTGAAGGGACTGCTGGTGGCGGGGGATGCCCCGGCGGACTTCACGCTGTCTGACCCGGTCGCGGGACTGGTGCTGGCCGAGGGGAAGCAGGCTTTCGTGCAAGAGGTCAACGCCGACGCGGCGCTCGAGGACGAACCAGCGGGCACAGGGGGCCTGCTGTTGGCGCTGCATCACCTGCGGTGGCTGCTGGTGCATGGTGCGGCGGGGTTCAGTGAGTGCTACTACGCCGGGAGTGAACCGCTCGACGGCACAGGGCCGATGGTCGAGGTGATTGCCGTGGAACGGTTCGCAGCGCGGACGCGGTTTCTGTTCAGCAAGCAGACGGGTGAACTGGTTGGCTGCGACACCGAGCGGGGGGACGACGTGGACCCTTGCGAGTTGCGGTTTGAGGGGGAACTGAAGACCGGGGCGGCCCGGCTGCCGGGGCTGTTGGTGGTGCGTCACGCCGACCGCGAGTATGGCCGCTTTGCGTTGCGGGAAGCCCAACTCGCCGCGCAATAGCCAATTCTGTTTCCCCACAGCGGGGCGTTCCCCACAGCGGGGTGCGCCAGCAAGCCAGCAAGCCGCTGGGCCGAGAAGCCCGCTCTAAGTGATTGAACGCCGCCGTGCCGACTGCTCCTCGCTGCTGGGGGCCTGCCGCATGTGTGTCCTTGATTGAGACTGAGATCTGACAACTGGGATTCCTGTCGAAAGCCGACCCTGCCCTGCCATGATGTCCGCCGCATTTTGTCGCTCGCTGTTGTTCCCTCGCCTGTTTCGCGCGGCCTGCTGGCTGGCGGTGCTGGGGGGTTGCGGTGTGGTTGTCGCTGATGCCCGGGCGCAGAATGCACCGGCCCCGGAGGAGGCGACCCCCGGCGAGGCGGCCCCGCCAACGCTGACCCGTGCGCAGCGGATGATCGAGCAGACCAGTCGGCGGGTGGTGAAGATCTTTGGTGCGGGGCGGATGAAGAACCTGTTCGCCTACAGCTCGGGATTTGTGGTGTCGCCCCAGGGGCACATCGCGACGGTCTGGAGCCATGTGCTCGACGAGCAGGAAGTGACGGTGGTGTTGCACGACGGGCGGCGGTTCGCGGGGAAGGTGGTTGGGGCCGAACCGCAGCTTGACCTGGCGCTGCTCAAGATCGACGCCGACGATCTTCCGTTCTTCGACCTGGGTGAATCCCGCACGCCCCCGGTTGGGGCTCGCGTGCTGTCGTTCAGCAACATGTTCAAGGTCGCGACGGGAGACGAACCGGTGTCGGTGATGCACGGGGTGATTGCTTCGCAGACCCGGCTGACCGCCCGCCGGGGGGTGTTCGAATCGGCCTACAACGGGCCGGTGCTGGTGATTGACGCGATCACGAACAACCCGGGTTCGGGGGGTGGCGTGGTGGTGACCCGCGAAGGGGATCTGGCGGGGATGATTGGCAAGGAACTGCGGAACGCCCAATCGAACACGTGGATGAACTACGCGATTCCCCTGAGCGAACTGCGGCAGCCGATCGAGGACATGATCTCAGGCAAGTTCACCCCCAAGTCGAACCCGCTCGATCAGCCGGGGCAGTCGCCCCGCTTCCTGCCAATTGACTTTGGGCTGGTGCTGGTACCGGACGTGATTTTCCGGACCCCGGCGTTCATCGACACGGTGGTGTCGGGGTCGTCGGCGGCCGATGCGGGGTTGCAGGCGAACGACCTGGTGCTGTTCGTGAATGACCAGTTGATCCAGTCGATCCGGATGCTGAAGGAGGAACTGGCGCGACTGGAGCCAGGGGAGACACTCCGGCTGGTGGTCCGGCGCGACAACGCACTGGTGCCAGTGGAACTGCCGATTCCCAACCAGGCCCGTCCCCCGCGCAAACGAGCTGGGGACGCCCCCGAGGCCGAAGAGGACCGCTAAACCTGGCGCGGTCGCGCGGGTTCTGCGGACTGTGCCGAACTGTGGTCGGTGGTGCGGTTTGGCGTGAGTTGACCGGCGGGAATCCCCTCGACTGGCGGGCGATGCGGTGCCACAACCGGGGGACGCGGTGGGATACTGAAGTGGGGTCGCTGGGTGGGCGTCCTGGGCTGGAGTGGTTGGCGGGAGGCGGGAGGGGGGATTCGCCTGCGTCGCACCAATTCCCATTCAATCGCTGGGGGAATTGACCCCCCGGGACCGATCAAATAAACTGCCGATGATGCGAGCTGTTCCCGTCCACGGGCCAAGCGGCTGGTGTGATGCGGAGCTTGCGGGTCGCCTTCTTTCGCTGAGGAGTCCCTGTCGATGCTGACGATTCTTGGTCGCCAACCCGCTTCCCGGGCCCACGATTGCCAGGGGCAGACCCGGCGTGATTTTTTGACCATCGGCGGGATGGCGCTCGGGGGGCTGACGCTGGCCGACCTGTTCCGCGCCGACGCCTCGGCAGCGGAGACGCCGGTCTCGAAGGGTTTGTCGCACAAGGCGATCATCAACATCTACCTGCCGGGTGGTCCCCCCCACCTCGATATGTGGGACCCGAAACCGGAAGCACCGCGGGAAGTTCGCGGCGACTTTTCGACCATCCAGACGAATGTCCCGGGGATTGAAGTCTCGGAGATGTTTCCGAAGATGGCCCAGGCGATGGACAAGTTCGTGGTGGTGCGGTCGCTGTCGGACTCTGATGGTCTGCATGACGGCTACCAGTGCATGACGGGTCGCAAGAAGGGGGGCCGCGTGCCTCCCGGAGGCTGGCCCGCCGCCGGGGCATGGGTCTCGAAGACGCAGGGTCCGGTCAACGACGCCATCCCGCCGCACCTGGCCCTCATGTACACGACCGGGAACCGCACGTGGGGCGAGCCGGGCGACGGGGGCTTCCTGGGTGTGGCGCATGCCCCGTTCAACCTGCTGGGGCGGAAGGCGCGGAGCACCTCGGACAGCATGGTGCTGCAGGGAGTGACGCTGGACAAGCTGCGGGACCGCACGCAGTTGATGCAGTCGCTGGACCGGTTCCGTCGGCAAGCGGACTCGCGGGGGGTGATGGAAAGCATGGATGTCTACGCCCAGCAGGCGATGGGCATCCTGACCACCTCCCGACTGGTCGATGCCCTCGACCTCTCGAAGGAAGACCCGCGGATTGTCGCCCGGTACGGCAAGAGCAGCGAGGAGTTCCAGCGGGACGGGGCTCCGCCGATGATCGAGAACTTCTGCATCGCCCGCCGGCTGGTCGAGGCGGGGGCCCGCTTCGTGTCGCTCAACTACAGTCGCTGGGACTGGCACGGACCGGATGGCATGAACTACCCGAAGTGCCGGGAGGAATGCCCGCTGCTGGACGAGGGTCTGACCGCACTGATCCTGGACCTGCACGAGCGGGGTCTCGATCGGGATGTGGCGGTGGTGGTGTGGGGCGAGTTCGGTCGCACGCCGAAGATCAACGGCAACAACAGCCGCGATCACTGGCCGCAGGCGAATACCGCGATCCTGGCGGGGGGTGGCCTGCGGACGGGCCAGGTGATTGGCTCGACCAACCGTTACGGCGAGCATCCGACGTTGCGGCCGGTCCGCTTCCAGGAAGTCTTCGCCACGCTCTACAAATCGGCCGGGATCGACGCCCAGAACATTCGCGTCTTCGACCAGGCGGGAGTTCCGCAGTACCTGGTCGATCAAGGGAACGAGCCGCTGCACGAGATCTCGTAAGGGACGCCCCCCGGGGTCTTTTGGCCCGGCTGCCTGCGGGTGGTCGACGTTCACTTGGCCCGCGGTCCTTGGGTAACCCCCATGGCTCGCGGGCCTCGTGCATTGATCGACTGCCCGAGAGTTGGCTCTCTGGACGGGCCCCGCTGGTCTCCCTCGGCTCTGTCTCTTGGCCCTGTCTCTCGTCCCGGTCTGCTGGCTCATCGCGGAACCGGGTCAGCCGCTTCGTTCGCACGCATGCCGCCCAAGCTCGATTTGCCGACCCTGCAGAACTGGAGCTGCCACAACTGCGGCGGCTGCTGTCGTCAGCATGAGATCGAGATCACCGCCGAAGAGCGGCAGCGGATTGAGCAGCAGGGCTGGCAGGCCGACCAGCTGGCAGGGCATGCGGGCCCCGTGGTTGAATCGTTGCCGGCGCGGGGCGGAGTGGCCCGCTGGCGGCTGGCCCATCGGTCCGATGGGGCGTGTGTCTTTCTTGATGAGCGCGGGCTGTGCCGTATTCATGCCCGGTTTGGCGAACCAGCCAAGCCACTGGCTTGCCGGGTGTATCCCTTCGCCTTCCATCCGGCGGGGGACCGGGTGGTGCTGGGGTTTCGATTCAGCTGCCCGTCGGTGGTGTCGAACCGCGGGGCCACTCCCGCCGCGCAGCGAGGCGATCTCACCACTCTGTACGACCTGGTCGTGCCCAACAATGCGGGAACGATTGCGGCTCCAGCATTTCGGCCGGGCCTGGCCTTGAGCTGGAATGACGTTCGCGAACTGGGAGGCGAACTCGATCGGCTGCTGACGCGTCCCGCTGTGCCGCTCCCCCTGAGGCTGTTGTGGTGCCTGGGGACGCTGGACCTGCTGAATGCCCGTTCCGACCAGGAATTGGCGGGGGCCCGCTGGCGTCCCGCCGTATCGCAGGCCGCCTCTGCTGTGATCGCTGAACTCCCGGAGATGCCCCCCACACTGCTCTCTCCGACCGGGATGGCCCGCCGGATGTTTCGCCTGCTGGTCGCACAGTATGCCCGGCGGGACACGTTCGCCGAGGTCTCTGCGGGCTGGCGATACCGCTGGCGGCTGTTCAGGTCAATTGTGCGATTCATCTGGGGAGCAGGGAGAATTCCCCCGTTGCAGGCGGGATTCGAGTCAGTCCCGTTCGCAGTGGTGGAGCGTCCCTTCGGGCCTTGGCCCGCCCAGGCCGACGAACTGCTGACGCGGTACCTGCGGGTGAAGATCGAGTCGCTGCACTACTGCGGCCGGGCATGTTACGACCTCCCCGTGCGGCAGGGGTTTGCGAACCTGGCGCTGGCAGTGGCGGCGACCTGCTATCTGGCCCGCTGGCTGGCTGCGGGCGCGGGACGCCGCGAGTGGAACGCCGAAGATTTCGAACGGGCCCTGGCGGCGGTCGATCATCACCACGCGTATTCGCCCGCCCTCGCGCTCCCCGATTTTCAGCAGCGGCAGAGATGGCTGCTCAACCAGCGGGAGGTGACCCGGCTGGTGGCTTGGTACGCGCGCTAACCCAGGCTCAGACGCCAATCGACACCCCACGCGACTCCGGGACCGGACAGACGCTGATACGTGCCCGCCGGTTGTTCCAACACGGTCGCCGTCCCCCGGTCAATGCACCGGGGGCTGCACATGCTCGCCCAGGGGACACTGCTGCCCGGGGACCGGACTGACATGGACTCGAACCGACGCTCAGGCGTGTTGCCGGGGGGGCAATCGATCGAGTTGCTCGATAATGCGGGGAATCAGCCGGGCGAGGCGTTCGCCTCCCTCGGCGGCGACGGCGAGAATCTTCTTGATCTCGACCGGCTCCAGGGCATCGGGCAGGCAGATGTCGGTGACAATCGACAGGGCCAGTACCCGCAGTCCGGTATGAGCAGCGACTATCACCTCGGGAACCGTCGACATTCCCACGATGTCGGCCCCCATGGCCCGCAACATGCGATACTCGGCCCGGGTTTCGAGATTCGGGCCGGCCACCCCGACAAAGACCCCCTTCTGAGCCGAGACTCCCAACTCGAGCGCACAGCGCTGGGCCAGCGAAATCAGCTGGCGGTCATACGGTTCGGCCATATCGGGGAAGCGGGGCCCGAGGCGGTCATCGTTTCGACCCCGCAGCGGGTTGTCGCCCATCAGGTTGATGTGATCTTCAATGATCACGATGTCGGCGAGCTGGAGCTGGTGGTTCATGCCGCCCGCGGCATTGGTCAGCAGCAGAATCTCGACCCCCAGTGCCTTCATCACGCGGACCGGGAAGGTCACCTCCTGCATGGAGTAACCTTCGTAGAAATGGAAGCGTCCCTCCATCGCCACGACGTTGAGCCCCTTCAGGCGCCCGCAGACCAGCTGCCCGGTGTGCGATTCGACAGTCGATTCGGGAAAGTGCGGGATCTCGCCATAGGGGATCACCGTCGCCTGATCGATCTGTGATGCCAGCCCGCCCAGGCCGGTTCCCAGGATGATGCCAATCTTGGGGACAGCGTGAAACCGGGTCCGAACCGCTCGACAGGCCTCTTCAATCCGCTGCTGCAGATTCTCCACCGACGCGCTCCGTTGCTGCGGGTCACCCAACCACGAGTGGGCCCTGCCCTCTCGCATATCGGCTTATCAGGGTGACAAATTGCGGCAACGGCCGCAACCGGGACAGATCGGGATCGTGCAACAGCTTTTCGCGGTCCGAGAACCCCAGTTCCAGCGCACGCTCGAGGGCCAGCAACGCCCCCTGCTCTTCCCCCAGCACCGCCTGGCTGCAGGCGATGTTGTAGAAGACATCGGCACACCGCGGGAGCAGTTCAGCCAGCTTCAGGTCGGCGTGCAGTGCCCTCCGGTGGAGTCCCTTTTGGGCGAACAGATCGGCCAGAGACCGCAGCACATCGACATACTCGGGGTCGCGACTGAGAATCCGTTCGAAAAAGTCGATTTCGAAATCGACCTGCGTTCGCTCTTGGACTCCCGCCAGATCGAGGGCAAACGGGTCGCCGACCGCGGCTGCTCGTTGTTCGTCGGCCATTTCGCAGAATCCTCGGCTCACACGGCGACTGGACACGACTCTTCCACATCCCGGGTCAAAGCCACCAGGCTTCGACGACCCCGGGCGGGGCCCTCTCCATGCCGGTGCATTATACGGGGCGTCGACTGCGGCACAAACCGGGCGATTTCGGCCGAATTGAGCTTTTCCGCATTTTTTCCCCGCCTCCCCTACCCCCATCCCAACCCACTCGCCCAGCCTGCTTCGATCGCCCCGTTTCCTGCCCATTCCCCCTGTCTCCTCCTACCCTCCCCGCCTGACGCGTGCCCTCAAAGCAAGTCACCGGGCCAAAGCCCGCTGCTCTCCGGCCACCCTGATCTATCCGCGAGCCGGAAACTCGTGATAAAACCCCAACGCCCGGCATTATTCAACATTCAGCGGTTCGTTAGCCCCCCGCTGGCTCATGCGGTTGGCCCCCGGGCCGATCCCGGCGTTTCTCCTGACCCCACTGCACTCGCTCAACATCCTGCGTGCCTCATGAATGGCGCTTCCTCAGCACGGATCGGCTTGCTCGCGTTACTCTGGCTGGGGGCTCCGGGATGTAAAGAAGTCCCGCTGAATAACGACCCCGATGCGGTCGCCGCCCCCAGTTTTGGCCTGAATTCTGTCCCCCGCCAGTGGGAGCCCGATCTGGAAGAGGGCGACACCACTGTTCGCGGGACAACGAAGATCGCGGCGGAGTTCGAAGACAAGGAAGCGGCCACAGAGGCGGCTATGGCCGAAGTTCCGGCCGAGGGGACAGCTGGAGAAGCCGAGCAGCCGGCGGCGAAAACGTCACCCAAACCGGCGGCAAAATCGGCCCCGAAGCGGCCCCCCGTCAAGTTGGGCGGAGCCAAAGAGGCTCAAACCCTGCCGGAAGTCGATAAAGCGGCCCAGAAAGAGCTGGACGACGATTTCGGCCCTGGATGAACTCGTCGGTATGGTCGACCTGGGGAGCCACTGATACGGGCCCCCAAGTTCAGTGCGTGGGATCTTCGAGAGAGTTGGGGGACCCAACGCCTACGCCGCCCGATCGCGAGCGATCGTCTCGGGCACCACACGTCCTACCACGGGGGTCTCACTCCACTGCGGGCTGAGGTCGGGCTGATGGAGGCGGATCTGCCCAGTCATCCGGGTCACAATCGGTGTCAGGAACATCACTCCCATGGCCAGCAAAACCGCCCCCAGGCAGAGGGCGAGAGCGAAGGCATCATCGGGAGCCGCGGAGTTCATTGGGGTCATGCGTCAGGTTCCTGGGGACGTGGGACTCACCCTTGGTCTTCGGCCCAACGACCAACGCGACTCGAACTTCGGCTGACTGGTTGTTGCGTTCCGAACAATCGGTGCGGACACCAGATTCGCGAACTGCGGGAGGCCACAGCTGCCGAATGCACTTGCAGACACCCCATGCCCAACCGCTTTTCTGATGCCTGAGTGTGGACTTCGGAATTGTGCCATACCAATGGCTCGTTCCCATTGGGCAAACTGCGCCCGTCCCAATTCCGAACTGGATGCTGGATCCCTCTTCCGCCAGGGTGAGGATGAAAAATCCGGTCGGTTCAGGCACCAACCGGGTTGTCCCGGGAAAGGGCCGCCTGAACGAGGATCACGCGTGCTGGGGCTTCCCATGACCAACTCTTTACCGGGGCGGTGTCGCGGCGCCTCCACAACCCGGCCGGTTCGCGATTGACCAAAGTCGCGATCTGGACTACTTTTCCGCCCGATTTCGGGGGGTCTCCCCGGGCTGTTTCGTGTGCCGGTCAGAGTCCGCCGACGATCGTCGCGGTCCACTCGCCGGCCTGGGTCACGGATGACCGCTGCATGACTGCGCTGCCCCAGCATACCTCACTGCATTCCCTCCCCCATGCCCCCCTGCTCTCGGGTACGCAGTTCGAGCAACTGCGCGAGGCGCAGGAGATTCTGAAGTCAGCCGCCGGGGCCATCCTGCAGGTCACCAGCCTCCTCGACGCCCGCTTTTGCAATGCGGTCGAACTACTGGCCAAGTGCACCGGATCTGTCGTTGTCTGCGGCATGGGCAAGGCTGGCCTG
>CAIUHT010000003.1 GCA_903898975.1 uncultured Planctomycetaceae bacterium | reverse complement strand
GAACCAACGTCAACGGAAAGCTCCAAACCTCCCGACCCCTTTGCATTCGGACCAACAACTTATCCAGCCTGATTAAGCCCGTGCGATCAGTTCCGAGCGACACGAGCGAAACTCCCTTCGCGCGGATGATGGCCTGGTGCAAAGTGAGCCCCTCCGGCGGAATCTCAACCGAGCCCGGCTGGCCCACAAAGCCCCCCACATCCACGACCGCCACACGACGGTCCTCCACGATCGGGGGGGTGTGGTGGATTTGACATCCCAGTGACGCCAAGGCCAACAACAGCGGCAGGCAGCGAACCCATTGACTGCGGCGTGACATGATCTGTTCCCAGTCGAAATCGAGGTGAGCCAGGTGGATTCTTCAGGGAGACCTCAGCGGACCGCCCGAGGTGCGAGGCGTGGTGTTCGGGAACTCACCCGGGGCGTCGACGCTGGCAACTGTGCCGCGGGTGCATCGGGCACATATCCCGGCTGAACCCCGCCTTGAACGGGCGGATGGGGCAGCAGTTCGTGCTCGTTGCCACCGTGTTCACCGGGTTCAGTGGGAATACCCATGGCCCCACCGTGTCCCAGCCCCGATCCCTCATTTCCAGACAGGTGCTGTGCGAGGAAATCGGTCATCTGTAGCTCCCAATCCGGCTCATCCAGGTCGAAGACCGCCACGGCAACCACGGTTGGAAACCGAATGATCTGCGGCAGGGCGGCGTCAGCGAAATTTCTCTGTCCTGGCGCTCCGGTGAGTTTCGGGAGCACTCCCAACACTCCTTGGATAGCTGACGAGATTTCGGCAATCGTCTTGTCCTCAACCTCGTTCGAAATCTGGGTGAAGTACTGGTCACTGAAGGTGGCGTTGTACTTGATGATGCCCGCGGCGGGGCGCTTAAAGTCCACAGTAAACACCTTGTCGGTCTGGATCTTCTCGTGGGCCCATGACCGTTCGGTGACCGCGCACCCCTGGTGATCGAGCAGGGGGGTCCACTGGGTGCCATCCACGCTGGTCGTGAATAATCGGTTTTCTGTGACTGTCACGCGCAGGTGCGTGGTCACCTTCAAGGTCACCGGGACACCGCAGGTTTTCAGGGTGGTCCATCCGGTGTTGGTCACATCCCGCTCCAGAAGCGTGCTCTTGATCGAGGAGCACCCCGCCTGGGCCACCGTCATTCCCAGTGCCACGCTTGCCACCAACCGTCGTGAAAACCACATGATTCGCTCCAGGGAATTTCGAATGAGGAAGGGAAACGGATTGGCGGACACTATCGACCGGACCCTGGCAGCGATGTGGCCAGGAACTCCGAGATCTGTAGTTCGAGATCGGGATCGTTGAGATCAAAGACACGCGTGGCAACCACCCGCGTTTGGACCTGTAACCCTTCCGGAGCCGCGGCCAGGCCGGAGGGAACTTCCTTCGGCTGGGTGTGGTTCCCCCCATCCGCCAGTTGATTCAGTTTCTTCTGCGGATTCGGGTTCAATGCCGCCGGGGATTGAGGTCGCTTTTGCCCCGTCAGCGTCGCGATAGTGGACGCAATCCCGTACCCAATCTGTCGGATCGAGACATCCTCCGCCTGCCCTTCCATCTCCCGCAAGGTGTAGTCCTTCGAGATCGCGGAACGCGAGGAGAGAGTCCCGGCGGCTGGCCGCTTCTGGTCCACAAGCACCAGCTTCTCGGACTCGATCACCTGGGTGCTGAAGTCGTACGTTCGAATCGGTTGATTGGCTTCATCAGTGACCGGCCGCATTCCAATTGCCTTCGCAAAACTGGCTTTGTCGCCAATCCTGCTCTCAATTTGTCCGAGTG
>CAIUHT010000002.1 GCA_903898975.1 uncultured Planctomycetaceae bacterium | reverse complement strand
CGCGGAGGAAACCAAAGGCAAGCCCCTGCCCGAGTAACGCCTTGAAGGAATCCCCCGCTGCGGGTCGATCGCGGGCGGGGGGCTTCGATCGGCTGTCGGTCAGCAGACTGGCCCCTGATGCCGGGCCCCTGATTTCGTCGGTGCGTCGGTCTCGCGCCCCGAATCACGGGTGTTGGGGTTGGTCCTTCGCCAATTCCGGATGTGCTGACCAGAGGCGCTCACCGGTGGCGCTGTTGCATCGACTCTCCGAGACCAATTCTGCATCGGATGGGCACTGCCCATCCGTCGCCCCAAATGTTTTTCCTTTGATCCCTGAGGGCCGTCCCGATGCCGAGACTCGAGCCGTCGCTTGAAGAGCGGATTGCTGCCACCCGGAGACCGGCGGGCAGGCTCGCCGGCTACCAGAGCTGGAATCAATTGCTGTTTCTGCACTGGCGGGTCCCCGCCGCGCTGGTCGCCCCGCTCCTCCCCGCTGAACTGACCCTGGACACCTGGGAAGGGGACGCCTGGGTTGGATTGATCCCCTTTTCCATGGCGGGCGTCCGCCCCTGGTGGGCTCCTCCCGTCCCCGGAATCTCCAACTTTCTCGAGACGAACGTTCGAACCTATGTGCATCGCCAGGGGCGCGAGCCGGGTGTCTGGTTCTTCTCGCTTGAGGCCGCCAATTCGCTCGCCGTCCGACTCGCCCGCTGGGGCTGGCACCTCCCCTATCATCGGGCCTCCATGACCCACGACGCTCGTGGTCCGCTCCATTCGTGGTCGAGCCAGCGACAGTGGCCAGGCACGCCGGGCGTGGGCTGCGACATAGAGGCCGAGTTCGGCGGCCCCCTCTTCGCGGAAGGCAGCGCGGGAAGTCCCGGTCCGGGGCACGCCCCCCCCGGAACTTTCGAGTACTTCCTGGCGGAACGCTACCTCCTCTTCTCCCGGGCCCCGGGACCTCAGGGAACCCTATGGCGGGGTCAGGTCTGGCATACTCCTTACCCACTGATCTCGGCGAGTCTGCGGAAATGCCGCCAAGACCTGCTCCCTGCCGCCGGATTACCAATCGATCGCCCCCCAGATCATGTCGCCGCCAGCCCCGGAGTGAACGTCGAGATCTTTCCCTTGGCTCCCGTGGTCTGACGAGCCCAGCGGGCTATAAATAGGTGCAGTCAGTGCCCTAGCCTGACCGCTTGCCTGGGAACGGTCACCCTCTGGCACCATTGGGGTCAATCCAACCCTGTTAGTCCTCTGTCTACCTACTGTCTGGGAGTCGAGCGATGCGGATTCTCGTGAGTGGTTCAACGGGATTGGTCGGCTCGGCCCTCATTCCGTCTCTGGTCGGCCAGGGGCACGAGGTGATTCGGCTGGTTCGGGCCAAGTCGGGAAGTCCATCGAAAGAGATGGCCACTTGGGATCCGGACACGGGCAAGATCGACCTGTCGGGCGTTACACCGATTGATGCAGTCGTCCACCTGGCCGGGGAGTCGATCGCCAGCGGCCGCTGGACTGCGGCGAAAAAAGCCCGGATTCGCGACAGTCGAGTCCTGGGGACCCAGACGCTCGTGCAGGCGCTTCGTGCCCTGAGCCAACCTCCGACCGTGTTCGTTGGAGCCTCGGCGATTGGCTACTATGGCGATCGTGATGCAGAGACTCTGACGGAGCAGAGTTCGCTGGGGACGACGTTTCTGGCTGAGGTGGTTCGAGACTGGGAACGGGCCTCGCAACCGCTCTCCCTCGCGGGAACCCGGACCGTGCTGCTGCGGTTTGGCGTGATCCTGTCAAAACAGGGGGGCGCCCTCAAGCAGATGCTGACCCCGTTCAAACTGGGTGCGGGGGGCATTTTAGGTTCCGGCAACCAGTACATGTCGTGCATCTCTCTCCGCGATGTGGTTCGGGCTGTGGAATTCTCGTTGACAAACCCGGCAGCCTCAGGCCCACTCAACACGGTCTGTCCTCAGCCGGTCACCAACCGTGAATTCACGAAGACCCTGGGGAAAGTGCTGGGAAGGCCTACGATCTTCCCGATGCCCGCCTTCGCTGCCCGACTGGCGTTCGGGGAGATGGCCGACGCACTGCTGCTGAGCAGTTCGCGGGTCGTTCCCGAGGGACTGACAAAGGCCGGCTTCCAGTTCCTCGATGGCGGCGGAGTGCTTGAGTTTTTCCAGCTCGGCTGCTTTGGCTTTGTCCTTGGCGCTCTCCTCGAAAGTATCGTAAATAGCGAGGCCAAGGATGCTTGCCAGCACCTCCTTGCGTTTGGCGGGCTGCTGGCGGGTGAACTCGTCGGCATGACCCTGGCGCAGG
>CAIUHT010000001.1 GCA_903898975.1 uncultured Planctomycetaceae bacterium | reverse complement strand
GGGGATGTCAGCCATGGCGAAGGCCTGCTCGTCCCCGACGGTCACCATGCCCAGGTTGGGGTACTTGGTGGTGAAGGGGTAGTCGGCGATTTCGGGATGAGCCCGGGAGAGCCGGCTGAGGAGCGTGGACTTCCCGGCGTTCGGTTTGCCAATGACCCCGACGTCGGCGATGACCTTGAGTTCGAGGGTGATTCGCCGCTCTTCGCCCTTCTCGCCCGGCTCAAATTCCCGAGGGGCGCGATTGGTGGCGGTTTTGAAGTGGTCGTTCCCCCGCCCCCCCCGGCCTCCCTTGGCGATCACCACGCGGTCGCCCAGGGTCGCCAGGTCCTTCAGCACATGACCGCGCTGGGCGTCGCGGATGATGGTGCCTGGGGGGACCTTGATAATCACATCTTCGGCACTGCGCCCCTGCTTGTAAGAGCCTTCGCCCGGGCGACCATTGTCGCCCCGCCAGTGCTTGTGCCCGGCGAGCGGCGCCAGGTTATCGACGTTCGCGGCAGCCTCGATGATGATGCTGCCTCCGGCACCGCCATCGCCTCCACTGGGGCCCCCCTTGGCAATCTTGTATTCGCGGCGGAAGCTGACGCAGCCATCTCCACCATCGCCCCCTTTTACATAGAGAGTGATCCGGTCAAGAAACATGGGGCGGTCAGTCGGGCTGGCGGGTCGGCGAAGTGGGTCCCAGAGCGCACAAGACCCCGGTTCAGATGTTTCGTTGAAGATAGAAGATTGGCGGGGGGGGAACAAGAAACAGCGGCACTGGGGGGACCAGCGACGCCCGCCTGACGCTGCGAGCGCAGTCGAGGGAACCGCCATGCGGGTGCGGGGGACGTTGGGGTTGTTCTGCGGCGGGGACGTTGGTTGGGAACCACAGCGTGGGCTGGGCCCCAGCGTGGCGGGTTGGGCTGGTTGCTGATGGAGTGGCTGGTCGTGTGGGTGGGCGGACTTTGGCTGGAGCGGGGGGGCCGGGGTCGGCGGGCCGGGTTGTTTCCAGACTTGTGGGTGTGTTAGGGTCGGGCGCGGCGAGAGTGGCCCCTCCGGAGTGCGCTGGCTGCCCCCCTGCCGTCCTGTCCGGGTGGCTTGCAGGTTGATGTGCGCTGGGCGGCTGGAGAGGGGTGGCGTCCTCGACGGCGGAGGGCTGTTACCACGCGGTGCTGTGCTGTTCCTTCTGAGGGGAGATCTCCCGACCATGGCGAAGACAATTTTCAAGAAGATCATCGACGGGGAGATTCCCGCCGACATCCTGTACCAGGACGAGCACTGCCTGGCGTTTCGGGATGTGCGTCCGCAGGCTCCGCAGCATGTGCTGATTATTCCCCGCAAGGAGATTGAGTCGCTGGCCGACGCGGGGGATGACGACACCGAGCTGTTGGGACACCTGCTGCAGACGGTGCGGCGGGTCGCCGAGACGCTGGGGGTGGCCTCGACGGGATACCGGGTGGTGATCAACACGCGGAACCACGGCGGGCAGACAGTTCCGCACCTGCACCTGCACCTCTTGGCCGGGCGTGGCCTGAACTGGCCCCCAGGCTGAACCAAGCGGGGAGCCAGTGAGCTGGTGAAGCCCAAACCCCAAACCACAAACCCCGAGACCCGAACCCCGTCCGGCGCGGGAACCGATGTTTCCCCCAAATTGGGGCTGTGATACGATCCCGCCCGTGTTTGCGTCCCTCTCCTGGAGATCCCGGTTTCGGCATGGCTGCCCTCAAACAATCCGACCTGACCGGGCTGAATGAAAGCCTGGAGTCCCGTTCGCCGCGTGAGATCCTGGACTGGGCGGTGTCGATGTTTGGCAAGCGGCTGGCCATTCTGTCGGCGATGCAGCAGGCCGGGTCGGTGGTCTGCCACATGGCGTCGAAAGCGGGGCACAAGCTGCCGGTGCTGTTTGTGGATACCGGCGTGCACTTTCCCGAGACGCTGGAGACGCGCGATCGGATTGTGCGCGAGTACGGGCTGGAGGTGATCTCGCTGACTCCCGACCAGACGATGGAGCAGCAGACAGCGGAACTGGGAATTCTGTACCTGACCGTGGATGGGCAGTTGAAGTGCTGCGATCTGCGGAAGACGCAGCCACTGCTGAAGATGCGCGGCCAGTACGACGCGCTGCTGGGAAGCCTGCGGCGGAGCGATGGGGAACGGCGGAGCAAGACCCCGATCCTGGCGATTGACCGTCCACTGAACTGCGTGCGGGTGAACCTGCTGGCGAATTTTGACGACGAGCCCTTCCGGGCGTACCTGGCTGAGCACAAGGTGATTGTGAATCCGCTGCATCACCAGGGGTATTCCACCATTGGCTGCAGCCGGTGCACCACGCCCGTGTTGCCCGATGAACCGAAGCGAGCCGGGCGGTGGCGTCACCTGGGACCGTGGGCGATGTACTGCGGGATCAACCCGTCCGACATGGGCCGCCCCGACAACGACCCGATCGAGCTGGATTCGGACCTGGTGGACCGGCTGTTGGGGCGGAAGGTCGATTTCGCGATCTGAGCTCGGGCCAGCCCGGGGGGCATTCGCGGGCGTGGCCTGGCGCGAGCGCGGGCGTGGCTGCTCGGCCTGCTGGCAGGGTCGGGCGGTTGGCCCAGTGGGCGGTTGGCCCAGCTGGCAGTTCGCACTGCCCACTGTTCGCCAAGTTGACTGGTCGCCAAGTTGACTGGTCGCCAAGTTGACTGTTCGCCAAGTTGACCGATCGCCAAGTCGACTGTTCGCTGCGTCCGGCAGGGCTGGCGTGGCGGAATCGACTGCGGAGTTTGCGGTTTCCCCGAGAGGGGGTTTAGAATCACGACACCCTCCGGCGGCTGATTGACGGGAGGTTCGGGCCACTGACCTGCCGGTCCTGATCCCGACGCTTCCCATCCCCGCCTCCCGCCTTCCCCACGCACCGCGCCCGCATGTCGGCCCCCTCTCAGCCCGCCACCACTCCTTCGGGCGAATCGCTGCCCGCGGGCCTGACACCGCTCGATTTTCAGCCCCGCACCCGCGTGGTGTTCGGCCCGGGGGTGTTCGCCCGGCTGGGAGCCCTGGCCCGGGAACTGGGCGGGACCCGGGTGCTGCTGGTTTCCGACCCTGGCCTGCGGTCGGTGGGGCATCTCGACCGGGCGGTGCAGCTGCTGCGCGAGGCGCAGCTGGAAGTCGCCTGCTTCGATGACGTGCACGAAAACCCCACGACAGTCGATGTGGACCGGGCGGTTACGGTGGCCCGAGAGGCCCGCTGCGATCTGATGCTTGGGCTGGGGGGGGGCAGCAGTCTCGACTGCGCCAAGGGAGCGAGCTTTCTGCTCTCGAATGGTGGCCGGATGGAAGACTACTGGGGCTACGCGAAGGCGACCCGGCCGCTGCTGCCGGTGCTGGCGGTCCCGACCACCTCGGGCACGGGCAGCGAGGCGCAGTCGTACGCGATTATCGCCCACGCCGAAACACATAACAAAATGGCCTGTGGCGACCCCGGGGCGGCCCCCCGCATCGCCCTGCTGGACCCCGAACTGACCCTCACGCTGCCCCGTTCGGTCACCGCGGTCACCGGCATCGATGCCATCAGTCATGCGGTCGAGTCGTTTGTCTCGACCCGCCGGACTCCACTTTCGACCGTGTTCGCCGAACAGGCGGCCCGGCTGTTGGTTGCCGCTTTTCCGCAGGTACTGGCCCAGCCCCAGGACACGGCGGCCCGGGGCGACATGCTGTGGGGGGCGCACCTGGCGGGGATGGCGATCGAGAACTCGATGCTCGGAGCCGCCCACGCCTGTGCCAACCCGCTGTCGGCCCTGTGCGGCCTGACGCACGGGATTGCCGTGGGAGTGATGCTGCCGCACGTGGTGCGCTACAATCAGGCGGCTGCTCCCGCCCTGTATGCGCCGCTGATGCAGACCCTGGGATTTGACCGTCCCGAGGCGACGGACGCGGGGGACCGGCTGGCCCAGCGGCTGACCGGGCTGCTGGAGCAGGGGGCGTTGCCAACCCGGCTGAGCGCCTGCGGGGTCACTGCCGACCTGATTCCGCAGCTGGCCACCCAGGCGACCCAACAGTGGACCGGGAAGTTCAATCCCCGGCCGCTCACTCAGGCCGATTTCCAACTGCTGTACGAAAGGGCCCTGTGAATGTCCCTCCCCTCTGCCCCCCGACCTGATTCACGCCGGGCCAACAGCTTCGCTCCGGGGCTGATGCTGAACCGCCGGGAGACGCTGCGGTGGCTGGCCGCGGGCTCGGCTGCGCTGGTGGCTGGTGGGCCGACCGCGGGGCTGCCGGTGCTGGCCGCTCCGCCCGGTCCCGAGAGCTGGGCGAGCTTTCGGAATGGCAATTCGCAGCGCGGGGTGGCGACGACGACGCTGCCCGACAAGCTGGTGAAGCTGTGGGAGGTCGAGGCAGGCCCGAAGGATGGGATGATCACCTCGACCGCGGCGATTGTGGGGGACCGGGTGTTCGCCGCGTCGTTGAATGGAGAGATTTTCGCACTGGATCGGCTGACCGGTCGGAGGCTGTGGACGTACCGTTCGCGTCCCGAGCCCGACACGAGCAAGTTCATCCCGGGGTTCAAGGCGCCGGTGTCGATCTCGGGCGAGACGCTGTACCTGGGGGACGAAGAGGGGCTGTTTCACGCGGTCGATCTGCAGACGGGCAAGCCGCGGTGGACCTACAGCACGAATCCCGATGATCCGCAGGGGGGCGGGGCGCCGATTGTGAGCGGGGCTTCGTTCTTCGATGGCAAGCTGTTGTTTGGCTCGCACGACAACAACCTGTACTGCCTGGACGCGGGGTCGGGGGAGCTGGTGTGGAAGTTCGCGACCGAGGGGATGGTGAACTGCTCCCCGGCGATTGCCGACGGACACACGTTTGTGACCGGCTGCGATTCGCACCTGCGGGTGATTGACGTGCGGACCGGGAAGCAGGTGACCGACATGCCGCTGGGCATTTACCTGGTCGCCTCGCCCGCCGTGGTCGACAACATGCTGTATGTCGGGACGCACGGAGGCGAGGTGCTGGCGATTGACTGGAAACAGGCCCGCAATGTCTGGACGTACCGGGTGAAGCAGGGCGAAGTCGCCTTCCACTCTTCGGCGGCTGTCAACGATCGCTTCGTGATTGTGGGGGGGCAGGACAAGAAGCTGCACTGCCTGCGTCGCGACACGGGGGAGCTGGCGTGGCAGATGACCGCCCGTCGGCAGATTGACAGTTCCCCGGTGATTGTCGGGGACCGGGTGTTCGTGGGCTCGCATGATGGCAAGCTCTACGGGCTGGCGCTCGAGACGGGGGCCGAGGTGTTCAGCTTCACCGATGGCCGGCCGTTCTCGGCCTCGCCCGCAGTGGGGGAGAAATGCCTGGTCATCGGCTCGGAATCGAACACTGGCAAGCTCTACTGCTTTGGCGCTCCGGCGGCCTGAGTTTCTTCGGTCCTTTTCGCCCCACATCTCCATGGCCACCGAACCACTGGTTGTCAGTCCGGCCTCCTCCCCGCCCGCCACCGAGAGTGCGACGGGTGTGGGGAGCTACTTCATCGCCAACTATCCCCCGTTCTCGCAGTGGCGGCGTGATCAGTTGCCCGAGCTGGCGGAGACGCTGGCGCGGCCACCGGCGGACCGGGCCCGTCCGCTGGGCCTCTACCTGCACATTCCCTTCTGCCGGAAGCGGTGCCGGTTCTGCTATTTCCGCGTCTACACCGATCAGAACGCCCGCGACATCGAACGCTACGCACAGGCGCTGGCCCGCGAGGTGGAGCTGCTGAACGAGCGGCCCGCCTTCGCCGGTCGGCCGCTGCAGTTCGTCTACTTTGGCGGGGGGACGCCGTCGTACCTGAGTTCGCGGCAACTGCGTGCCCTGCGTGACCGGCTCGCCGCCTCGATTGCCTGGGAGGGGGCCGACGAGGTGACGTTCGAATGTGAGCCGGGGACGCTGAGCCTCGACAAGGTGCAGACCCTGCGGGACATCGGGGTGACCCGCGTGTCGCTGGGTGTCGAGAACTTCAGCGACCAGATCCTGGAAGAGAATGGGCGGGCCCATCTTTCGCCCGAGATCTTCCGCGCGTACGACTGGCTGCGGCAGGTGGGGTTCCCGCAGATCAACATCGACCTGATTGCGGGGATGGTGGGGGAGACCGACGAGAACTGGACGCGGAACATCGAGCAGGCCCTGCAACTGGCTCCCGACAACATCACCATCTACCAGATGGAACTGCCGTTCAACACGCTGATTGCCCGCGAGATGCAGTCGACGGGGCAGGCGGCTCCGGTCGCCGATTGGCCGACCAAGCGTCGCTGGGTGAACGAGGCGTTCGAGACGCTGGGGGCCCGGGGCTACCACGTTTCGAGCGCGCAAGAGCTGGTTCGCGACCCGGCCCGCGACCACTTCGTCTATCGTGACCAGGTCTGGCGGGGTGCCGACCTGATGGCGGCGGGGGTCGCTTCGTTCGGCCACGTGCAGGGGGTGCACTACCAGAACCTCGACCAGTTGACCGACTACCTCGAGTCGCTCGAGGCGGGCCACCTGCCGCACAACCGCGCGCTCCGCATCAGCCCGCAGCAGGCGCTGATCCGCGAGTTCGTGCTGCAGTTGAAAGAGGGGCGGGTCGACCCCGCGACCTTCCAGGCAAAGTTCGGGGTCAACCCGCTGGTGGAGTTCGCCGGGCCACTCGAACGCCAGCAAGCCGCGGGCTATCTCTCGACCGCCGGGGGACAGATCACCCTGACCCGGCGGGGCCTGCTGCAGGTCGACACCCTGCTGACCGAATACTTCGAGCCCGAGTTCCGCTCGGTCCGCTACACCTGAGTGTGCGGGCCGGGAGACGTGGGCCCCGGGCCAGCGACCTGCCCGCCCACAGAGCGGGTTCTTCCACCAGCCGTAGCCCAGTGCCGAATGACAGGTCGGCCTGGGGCAGCGCCCTCTTCGGCCCGCGCGACTGCGGCTGCGGAGCTCGCTGAATCGACAACGCGGTGGCTGTCCAGGAGCCAGGGGCGCAGACAAAAACCGGAAACCCGTGGCAG